>CANHUK010000010.1 GCA_947463755.1 Chitinophagaceae bacterium | reverse complement strand
CCGCCTCGGACAGTCGCAGATCGTATGGGAGATCGAGAACAAAATAAGATATCAGTTCGCGGCCGTTCTACAGCTCCGCGAACAATGGCGGCAGGCGGTCGATTACGTCCGCAGCCATGAACAGCTCTGGAGAGGGGAGGAACTCAGGTTCAGGCTGGGCGAGAGTTCATTGTTCCTGGTGAACAGCCGGGAGAATAAGCTCCTCGAGGCCCGTGAGAAACTCGTTGCGGTACAGACCAAATATCTCTCCGCGTTCGTGTCTCTCGAATGGTCTGCCGGCCAGCTGCGGTGAATCCCTGACGACAATGACCGCCTTGGTCGACCCATGACCCTTGTCTATCTTTGCAAAAAGGATATTGATGAACGCAAGTGCCGGGCGCCTGGTGACCCTCTCCCTGTTATATATTACCCTGACGGGACAGGCCCTCCGCGCCCAGTCCTATGTCGGGCGTTTCCTGCGAGCCGACAGCCTGCCCATCGTTTTCAATATGGAAGCCGGGCGCGATGCACGGGGCGCTTACTGGATCATCCGCAACGCCGGAGAACGGCTGAAGATCGACCGGCTGACCCGCCGGGGGGATTCGGTCGTGGTGGAGATGCCGGTGTTTGAATCGGAGTTAAGGCTGAAGACAGACCGGAGCGGCAGGATGCTGGGAGACTGGATCAAGGGAACGACCGGGGCTGATATCCTTCAGCCTGTGGTGATCACGCCCGGTAAGATCAGGTTCCCCCTGCATGCAGGACCGGCCAGGGTAGATGTTTCCGGAACATGGAGCGTTCGACTTCGCCGGCCCGACGGAACTTTTCGACAGGCGATCGCCGTATTCAGTCAAAAAGGATCGGCACTCACAGGCACATTGCTCACACCTACCGGAGATTACAGATATCTGGAAGGCGTCGTTTCTGGTGACTCACTCCAATTGTCCTGTTTCGATGGCAGCCACGCGTATTATTTCGGAGCCCGCCTGACGCCCGAAGGGATACTGACCAACGGTGTGTTCGCTTCAGGCCTGCGTCATTTGGAGCCCTGGAGTGCGATCCGCGACGCATCTGCCACCCTTGACCTCAGTGTGGCGGCTATGTCGTTGCGTCCCGGCAATGATAGTCTCCGTTTCAGTTTTCCTGATCTGGACGGAAGAATGATCTCATTGCGGGATGAAAGATTCCGTGGCAAGGTGGTCATCGTACAGATCATGGGTTCCTGGTGTCCGAACTGCATGGATGAGACCATCTTCCTGAGTGATTTTTATCGTCGCAACGCCTCGCGGGGCATCGAGGTGGTAGCGCTGGCATACGAATACTCAACGGATGCCGAAAGGGCACGCAGGAGCCTGATGAAATTCCGTGATCGTTTTGATGTCAGATATCCGATGCTGATCACAGGTGTGACGAGTGCCGACAGCCTGCGTACGGAAAAAACCTTGCCGGAACTTACACCCATCAAGGCATTTCCGAGTACCATCTTCATTGGCCGGGACGGGAAGGTGAAGTCCATACACGCCGGCTTTTCGGGACCTGCAACAGGCCTCCACCACGAAGCATTCAAACAGGAATTCGACCGGACCATCCGGACGCTTCAGTCAGCCGGTGGAAATTGATGACAGCCGGTCTCGCGCTGAGCAGAAACTGATTGTGTTTGGACTACTTAAAAGAATCGGACAAGAATGTAGCTGCCATTCGCGCTCCGGCCTGGCTGTAATGCGCGTCACAACTAAAAAAAATCTGTTTCAGATCCGGCTTCTTCGCTTCCATTGCACTGAAGTAGGAAAGGAATCTGTGGGGGCCGGCACCGGCGATCCGCCGCAGATGATCTTCCAGAACGAGATATGACTTCCGGTCCTCGGGATGGGATGCCATCCTTTCCAGAAAGCGCTGGCCTGGCAGGTTGACAAAAGTCACACGGGCTCCGTGTCGATTGGCAGTCTCCATGACCTGGTGCATGTCGTAGGTCAGGATCTGAAGGTCGCGCGGGCGGTAATCAAGGCCGGGCGGGACAGTCTCGATCTGATGGGTATGCGATAGTCCGTTGCCGAGCAGTTCGAACATCCTACGGGTATAGGTCAGTCCGGTCAGTTTTCCGAAGAATGACAGATTGTCTGTCTGGAAATAAGATTTCAACCCCTTCCGCACCATGATTTTCCGGTATTCATCGATGTGGCTGTTGAACCAGCGCGAACTCAGCGCACTGCTGTCGGGATGTCCACGATAGATGATATGACCTGGATCGAGGGAATCTGCCCTGTAGGGCTTGTACGAGATTTTAAAAAGGGTGTCGTGCTTTTCGAAGTCGTTATCAATGAAGTCATTCTCCAGGAACATCAGCATGATAACTTCCCGATGGTTGAAACTATCAGCGAAGTGCTGGTAGATCATGGACTGCTGGGTGCTTCCCGTCCTGCTGACACCCAGGTTGATAGCCGGTCTTTTGGACAGGTTGCTGAACTGGGCAGGAATCGTATGGTCCTCCGACAGCCCGTATCCTTCCGTGAAACTGTCGCCGATAAAGATGACATTATCGCTTCGACCTGTATCCGGAACCGGGCCCCTGATCCCATAGCGATTGTATTTCATCACGATGTCGAAACAGGGGGTATACTGCCTGGACTGCACATTCGGCAGATGCCAGATGCCCCAGGGAAGTGTCGAATCGATGACGCGGGGATGAAGTACCGTGCTGTCTACATCCATCAGCTCATCATCCAGGCTAAAGTTCAGATAGGTGGGAAATCTGTCGTATCTACCAAGGGGGATGCCGGTAACGGACAGATAGGTGAAAGAAACTGCCTCTACCAACAGAACCAGGATCAGAATGTTTATAAGCAGTGTTTTCAGAAATTTACCGGTCAGCATACTGGAGATGTCGTTGGCGTATGTGCGAAATACGATCTTGTATTGAATTCCGCGGTTTAACGATTTACTATGCAAATTTCGACTAAAAAAATGACTTCCGCAACCCCTCCCGGTCATCTTACAACTGTTGGGCAAATCCCGGGTCAGTCCCCAAACACCAGCATATCTGTGATCCTGGTCAGATAAATCTCATCCGTTAGGTCGAATGAGGCCAGCGCATCGCTGTCGACATCCAGTACACCCAGTACCTCACCTTTTCTGACGACGGGTATGACGATCTCGCTTCTGGACCGGCTGCTACAGGCAATGTGTCCGGGGAATTGTTCCACGTCTGGTACGAGGAGTGTTTTTTTCTGTTGCCAGGCGGACCCGCAGACCCCTCTTCCCCGGCGGATGCGCGTACATGCCACCGGTCCCTGGAACGGGCCGAGCACCAGTTCATCTTCCTTCACCAGGTAGAATCCCACCCAGAGCCAGCGGAACTGCTCATGCAGGGCAGCACAGATATTCCCCAGGTTTGCGATGAGATCGGTTTCTCCTTCGAGCAACCCTGCGATCTGGGGGATCAGGCTCATATACTGCTCCTCTTTGGAGCCTGCAGATACGTTCAGATCTTCAGCCATGCCCAAAGTTAACCGAACACCGGCTTGTCGGGCCATGTTTTTTGCACCAGCAAACGATTGCAAGTCCAAATATCCTCCACAGGGTTTGGTGAGATGCGAAAATGCACGCTAATTTCAATTACTTTCCAGCACAAACGAGGCTTGCATCATGCGCAATCAACCCCTTCCGAGTCTGTCTTTCTGGCAAATCATCCATATGAATGTCGGCTTCTTCGGCATTCAGTATAGTTTCGGTCTGCAGCAGACGGCCATCAACCCGCTTTATACCTTCCTCCATGCGAAGCCCGAGGAACTCCCGCTGCTGAATCTTGCGGGGCCCATGACAGGATTGCTGGTGCAGCCGATCATCGGGGCCATGAGCGACCGGACATGGCATCCGCGCTGGGGTCGGAGAAAACCTTACTTCCTGATCGGCGCGATCATGTGCAGTTTGGCGCTATTTGCTTTCCCATTTAGCAAGGCATTGTGGATGGCGGTGGGACTGCTTTGGATCCTGGATGCGGGTAACAACACGGCCATGGAGCCCTACCGGGCCTTCATTGCCGACAAACTGCCGCCTGCCCAGCGCGCGCTGGGCTTCCTGACGCAGAGTTTCTTCACGGGCCTGGGCATCACCCTGGCCAATCTCTCCCTCTTTTTCTTTCAGCGCTGGATCAGCGGAGAGACGACGACTGAAGATGGCCGGTCGGGCATTCCTTACTGGGTGTTCGGTTCCTTTTTCTTTGGCGCCATCTGTTCGATCGGATCGGTTGTATGGTCAACCTCCCGCACGCCCGAGATCCCGCCCGGTGATGAGGAGTTGAAAGCCATGCGTGCCAGACCGGGTGGCCTGTTCGCCCCCTTCACGGAGATCGGTGCGGCCATACGCGACATGCCGTCGGTACTCTGGCAGCTGGCGCTCGTGTATCTTTTCCAATGGTATGCCATGTTCTGCTACTGGCAGTACATCTCACACAGCATCGCCTGGTCGGTGTGGCGTACGACTTCGGAGTCCGATCCGGCCCTCTATCAGGAAGCAGTGGGCTGGACGGGACTGGTAAATGGCTTTTATAACATCGTCACCTTCCTGTCTGCCTTCGGACTGGTGTGGATGGCCAGGAAATATTCGGCGAGGCTGGTTCATGTTGTATGCCTGGGGCTGGCCGCTACTGCCCTGCTGATCCTTCCCGGAATTGAGAATAAATACCTGCTGTTTCCTCCGATGATAGGCTTTGGCATCGCATGGGCCAGCATGATGGGCATCCCTTATATCATGATCGTTTCCGCCATCCCCCGGGAGCGATATGGTGTATACATGGGTATAGTCAATATGATGATCGTGATCCCGATGATCCTGCAGACCCTGACCTTTGGGTACGTTTATGAGCATTTCCTCTCCGGAGACCCGGGCAGCGTCATGCATTTTGCCGGTGTCCTGCTGCTGCTGGCAGCCCTGGCGACCCTCCGCATCCGGGTCAGAGAGTCTGCAGATGCCGAAACGTCCGTGATGTCCTCCGGCCACTGATCCAGGTCATAAATAATATCAGGAAAAATGAGTATATTATGTATTGGTGAGGCGCTGATCGACATGATTTGTACCGATCGTGGCCAGCGCCTGTCGGATGGGATTCATTTCCAGAAGAAGCCGGGTGGTGCCCCGACCAATGTGGCCGCAGCCGTTGCCGCGCTGGGCGGTTCCGTCAGCCTGGCTGCCAAGGTGGGGGCAGACCCTTTCGGCGATCATCTGGTTGAAGTACTCCGTTCCTTCGGGGTAGATACCACCCATGTGTACAGGGATCCCTTGCATTTCACGACCCTCGCCTTTGTTTCACTGATGGAGGACGGGGAGCGTGACTTTTATTTCAATCGAGGGGCGGACGGACAGTTGCAGACTTCGGAGGTGGCGGGGATCTCGCTTCGGGATGTATCGATCGTACATTTCGGCTCGGCCACAGCCTTTCTGCCGGGTCCGTTGCAATCGACCTATCTCGACTTGCTGAGCCGCGCCAGACAGGAGGGAGTGGCCATCAGTTTCGACCCGAACTATCGCCAGCTGCTGTATCGCGATGATGTGCCGGCCTTCATCCGGCAGGCCCTTCATTTCATCCGTCATTGTGATTTTTTCAAGGTGAGCGACGAGGAGGCCCTGCTGCTGACCGGGGCATCGGATCTCCGGGAGGCCGCCCTTGCGCTGCGTCGACAGAGTCACGCTGTTTTCACGATCACCCTCGGAAAAGAGGGCACCCTGCTTTCGGTTGGCGACGATCGGCAGGTCATCCCCAGCATACCTGTGGATCCGGTGGATACCACGGGAGCCGGAGACGCCTTTGTTGGCGCCGTGCTTCATCAACTGGCCGTCCGTATGGATCATCGTGCCGGCATGGCCGGGATCGAAGACTGGCAGGGGATCGTAAGCCGGGCAAACCGGGCCGGTGCCCGGACATGCGCCTACCTGGGGGCGATGGAAGCCTTCAGGCACCTCAACCAGGATATTCTCGTATAACTTCTGATCCGTGTACAGGCATTCATTACATCAACAGATCCGAAACATCCTGGCAGACGGCGATTCAGCCGAAAGTCGTCAGCCGGATGCGTCCTTTGTCACCCGTCTGACGGCCAATGCCACGGCCCTGGACGCCCTTTTTCAAGAGCTTTACGGCAATCATCCGCAGCGCGACCAATTTTTCAGCGAGATGGTCCGGACCCTGATCAGAACACATGTGTCCAGACCGGTCTCCATGCTCGAAAGGGACGACCGAAAGCTGGATGCCGGGCACTGGTTCCTGTCCAATCAAATCACCGGCATGAGTCTGTATGTCGACCGATTCTGCAATGACCTCAACGGGATGCCAGACCGGCTCACATATCTGCGTGAACTTGGCGTCAACCTGTTGCACCTGATGCCGTTGTTCGAAAGTCCGGAAGGCGAGAGCGATGGCGGGTATGCGGTTTCCGATTTCCGTCGCGTCGATCCGAAGTTTGGTACCATTGAGGATCTCCGGTCACTTCAGGAACTGATGCAGTCGCAAGGCATGTACCTGATGCTTGACATCGTTTTCAATCACACTTCGCATCACCATGAATGGGCCCGGCGTGCAAAGGCGGGTGATCCGGAATACCAGGATTTCTTTTACATGTTCCCTGACCGCACCCTGCCGGACAGATACGATGCTGCCATGCCCGAGATCTTTCCGGAGAGTGCGCCCGGAAATTTTACCTGGGTGGAGGAATGCGGCAAATGGGTGATGACGGTCTTTCATCGCTATCAGTGGGATCTGAATTACCGCAACCCACGGGTTTTCATTGAGATGTTGGACACCGTGCTCTTCCATGCCAATCTGGGTATTGACATCCTGCGCATTGATGCTCCCGCCTTCATCTGGAAGGAGCCGGGAACGACTTGCCAGAATCTTCCCGGGGCGCATACCCTGCTCCGGTTGTTGCGCCAGTGTGTGGCGACCTCAGCTCCGGGCATGGCACTGCTGGGCGAGGCCATCGTTGCCCCGGCGGACATTATGCGCTATTTCGGCACGGGGATCTACACGGCCCGGGAATGTGACATCGCATACAATGCCACCCATATGGCCTTGCAGTGGGATGCGCTGGCCACCGGCGACACGCGCATCATGCTCTCGGCGCAACCCCAGTTGCAGCAGAAGCCCTTTGGTACGACGTGGATCAACTATGTCCGTTGCCACGACGATATTGGCCTGGGTTATACCGACGAGATGATCCGGGAGGCGGGCTTCGATCCCTACGCACATCGACGCTTCATCAAGGATCACTATTCCGGGGTGCATCCCGGCTCGGAAGCCCGCGGGGCGCTGTTCTCAGTCAATCCGAAAACCCAGGACGCCCGTATCAGCGGATCATTGGCATCTCTCTGCGGACTGGAATCGGCCATCGCTGCAGATGACCGGGCGGCTGTGGATACCGCGTTGGACCGGATCCTGATGATGCAGGCACACAGCATCTTCCTGGGAGGTATCCCCATGTTATTTTACGGCGATGAGATCGCTTCACTGAATGATTATGCTTACCAGCAGGATCCGGCTAAGCATTACGATAACCGGTGGATGCATCGTCCGCGTATCGACTGGAAGGCCCTGGCTGAACGCCTGAGGCCCGGAACGCCAATGCAACGTGTATTTACCGGCCTGCAACGGCTCATTAAACTGCGCCGCGAACATGAGCTGACCGGTGATTACGGGAATATTTCCTGGATGCATCCACATAATATCCATGTCGCGGGATATGTGCGATCACTTGATGCGCGCAGGTTGTACTGTGTATTCAACTTTGGAAAGGAGCCCGCCTGGCTGACCTGGTATGCCTTCAAGCAGCATGGTATACTGCCGGATACCCTGACGGATCTTTGGTCGGGCACGGAAATCAGGGTCGGACCGGACCATGAGCATTTCATCCTGCCGGCTTACGGGTTTGCGTTGTTGATCAACCGCGACTGATCGGGAACTATTCGCTGAGCACGTCGGCATCGATATTCCGTTCCGGCTCCGCCGCGAGGTCGGCTACCGTCTTATTTTCGAGAATGCGCAGATTGGCATCCCTGACCGTGATCATGATGTCATGCAGGCCGCAGTTGTGCTCGTCGCACTGGCTGCATCGCTCATAAAAATATAAACTCACACAGGGCAACATGGCGATGGGACCATCCATCACCCTTATGATGCGGGCGAGCGGGATCTTATCGGGCGGGATGCGGAACAGATAGCCGCCACCTTTCCCCTTTTTGCTGTCCAGGATGCCCTCCTTGCGGAGTTCCAGCAGGATATTTTCCAGGAATTTGAGCGGGATCTTTTTTGTTTCAGAAATTTCCTGGATCAGCACGGGACCCTGAGCCTTCCGTCTGGCCATGTATTCCAGTGCCCGGAATGCGTATTGTGTTTTCTTGTTAAGCATCTGCTCCCGTTTTCTCCTGGTGAATATACCAATTATTTGGTCGGCTCAGTCGCCAATGCCAAGTACATCCTTCATCGAGAAAACGCCCTTTCGACCGCTGATGAATTCTGCGGCCAGTACGGCACCCAGTGCGAAGCCGTCGCGGCTGTGGGCCTCGTGGGTGATGCGGATCTCATCGATCGCAGAAGCGTAGCGCACAGTGTGCAGTCCGGGGTATGGATCGATGCGCTCGCTTTGGATCACGAGGTCCGAAGGAAGGCCCGTTTCTTCGTTGACCCATTTTTCCTTTCCGGGAACGTATCGGAGCACCTGTTCTGCCAGGGTGATGGCGGTACCGCTGGGTGCATCTTTTTTCTGGGTGTGATGTACCTCCCGGAGGCTCACCTCGTAACCCGGGTGTCCGGCCATCAGCCGTGCGAGGGTTTTATTGATCTCGAAAAAGATGTTCACGCCCACGCTGAAATTGCTGGCGTAGAGCAGGCTGCCAGCCTGCTGATGGCAGTACGCTGCAACTTCCTCGTAACGCTCCAGCCAACCTGTCGATCCACAGACCACGGGGAGGCCGAGCGACAAGCATTTCATTACATTGTCGTATGCGCTGTGCGGGCCGGTGAACTCGATGGCGGCGTCTGCGGTGGCGGCAAGGTCGGCGTTCAGTTCGGATGCATTATGCAGATCGATGCGACCGAGGATCTCGTGTCCACGGCCAAGGGCCGTCTGTTCGATGATGCGTCCCATCTTCCCATATCCTACCAGTATGATCTTCATGGCTTGGTCTTGTGCAGTGATTGATCAGGATGAATTGCGACCGGTCATCTGCCGATGACCGGGGAGTTCCGGCGCGGCGGGTTTCCAAGGCGCCATACAATGCCCACGCTGACGCTCCGACCGGGTGGTCCGGGACCGGGATCCAGTTTCAGGCTGAGGTCATCCGATACGTTGAAGGAGCGCAGATGTCCGTCCACCGTGGCATCCAGCACGTTCAGGCCCCACACGGCCAGCAGGGCGAGCACTGACAGGTCGACATTCTTCCTGAATTCATTCCGATAGAGCCGCAGCGACTGGGTCGACAGGGGCTGCAGCTGCTGATCGATCCCATCCGTCGGCAGGTCGGGCACCACCCTTGACGTGTCATTAAAATACCTGATACTATATGCTTCCCGGCATTTCCGGTACCAGTCGAGATTGTATGCGAAGGTGGATACGGGGATGGCCAGGGCTCCGTAAACGAGTGGGAGTTTCCAGTATTTCCGGTTGTAGATCTGTCCCCATCCGGGGATCATGGCTGAGCGGATCGCCGCCTTGGCCGCCAGGGATCGTTCTTTTTTTCCGGTATCGGGCGTAGCGGTCGTCTTGCCCGGCTTGCTAATGTTAGGGGAGACCGGTCGCACGGGAGTCTGACGCTGTGGGGCAGATTCGGCGGCGGACACTTTCTCCAGCCGGTTCTGAGCCATCAGCGGGACGGCGGCGAAGAGCCAGGATGCCAGTATCAGCCAAATCTTCACCTGGAACCTGACGGCCCGGTTCATTGTACCGTGATCTTCATTTTTTCCAGCAATGCGTTCAACTCCTCCACCGAATAGTATTCGAGCACGATCTGGCCGTGTCCCTTCTTTTGGTGTACAAGTTTCGCCTTGGTGCCGAAATGTGAACAGATGGTATCCTCGATCTTCCTGAAAATAGGAGGGAGTGTGGTCTTTTCTACCTTGGCCGGCGACTTTTTTTCATTGTAGATGGTGCGGACCAGGTTCTCTGCCTGTCTGACGGAAAGACCTTTGTCGATGATCTCCTTGAACAGCCGCAATTGCTTGTCGACCACATCCACATTGATCAAGGCACGTGCATGGCCCATGGATATCGTACCATTGCGGACGGCTACCACGATCGCGGGCGGCAGTTTCAGCAGTCGGATGTAGTTGGTGACGGTGCTTCGTTCTTTTCCCATCCGCTCAGCCACTTTCTCCTGCGTGAGGTCGCATTCGTCCATCAGCCGCTTGTAGCTGAGTCCGATCTCTATGGCGTTGAGGTCCTGTCGCTGGAGATTCTCCAGCAGGGCCATTTCGAGGAGCTGCTGGTCGTTGGCCTCGCGGATGAAGACCGGGACCTCTTTTAGTCCGGCGATCTTTGACGCGCGGAGACGTCGTTCGCCGGCAATCAGCCGGTATTTGTCCGGCGCGATCCGGGCAACGGTCAACGGCTGGATGATGTCGTGTATTCGGATCGAGGCGGCAAGCTCTTGCAGGGCCTGTTCGTCGAAATCCTGACGGGGCTGCCTCGGGTTCACCTCGATCTGCCCGATCGGAACCTTGAACATCCCCGTGGTCTTTTCAACGACCTCGGTCTTCAGGGTACCTTCAGGGTTCTTCATTTCGCTGTCGATACCCTGGAGCAGGGACCTGATGCCCTTGCCCAGCATTTCTTTCTTCGGATTGGGGTTACTCATCGTCGAGGCTTAGTATTCTTTCGGATTGACTGATCTTGGTGAGGTTGTTCTTCTGCATGATCTCCTTGGCCAGGTGCAGATAGTTGATCGATCCCTTGCTGTCGGCATCGTACAGGATCACGGGCTTGCCCACGCTGGGCGCTTCACTCAGGCGACTGTTCCGGTGGATCACGGTATCGAAGACCGTCTCCTGGAAATGCCGGCGTACTTCATTGACCACCTGGTTGCAGAGCCGGAGCCGGCCGTCGTACATCGTCATCAGGATCCCCTCGATCACCAGGGCGGTATTGAGCCTCGATTGTACGATCTTGATGGTATTGAGCAGTTTGCCCAGCCCTTCAAGGGCGAAGAACTCTGCCTGTACGGGCACGATCACGCTGTCGGCAGCCACGAGGGCATTCACGGTGATCAAACCCAGTGAGGGAGAGCAGTCGATGATGATGAAGTCGTATTCGTTGCGGACCTCGTCGAGCAGCGCTTTGAGGACCACTTCCCGGCCGGGCTGATTGATCATCTCGATCTCCGCACCGACCAGGTCGATATGCGAAGGGATCAGAGATAGATTGGGTATGTCGGTCTTGAGGATGACATCTTTTGCCCGCGCCTGGTTGACCATCGCATCGTACAGGCTCTGACGGATGTTCTGCAGGTCGAAGCCGATGCCCGAGGTGCTGTTCGCCTGAGGGTCTGCATCCACCAGGAGTGTTCTGCATTCCAGCACCGCCAGACTGGCGGCCAGGTTGATCGCCGTGGTGGTCTTTCCAACGCCGCCTTTTTGATTTGCTATGCCTATGACCCGAGCCATATGTTGCTTATTTGCCTGTTGTTCAATGGTTCAAAATTCAAGGGTCGAGCCGATCTCCGGCAGGATCAGTTCAAGACCCGTTCTGTCAAAATGCGCCTTTGCGCGATCCTTATCTATGTGGATCGGTGCAAAGGTATCGAAATGCAAGCCGATAATTCTCCGGCATTGGATCATCGTGGCCGCGCGTGCCGCATCCTCGTATCCCATCGTAAAATTATCTCCGATCGGGAGCAAGGCCAGCGCCGGTGGCACAAATGAAGGGATAAGCTGCATGTCCAGTGTCAGTGCCGTATCTCCTGCGTAATAGAAGTTACAGTCATCGGTTTTGAACACGAATCCCATCGGATTGCCTCCATAGGTTCCATCGGGTAGTCCCGAGGAGTGCTGGGCTGCAACGGCTTTGACCAGGCCAAACGGGAAGGCCCAACGTCCGCCGGTATTCATGGCGTGCAGCCTTTCCAGGCCCTGCTTCCGAAGCCAGCCGCAGATCTCGAAGTTCGACACCACGAGTGCACCCGTCCGTTGTGCGATGGCTACGCAGTCGTGGATATGATCATCATGACCATGACTCACGAAGATGTGGTCGGCCGTGATCGAATCCATGTCAACACCCGACGCCAGCGGATTCGGACTGATGAACGGATCGAATAGGACCGACGATCCCTTCGTTTCCACCCGGAAACACGAATGTCCGTAATATGTGAACTTCATAGCGGTCGCTCTTGAGAGGATCAGTTTCGATGCCCGTGCGGCGTCAGGGGATGGCGACAAATCTGTATGGCCTGGGTCTCTCTGAGTCGGGAAGCGTCCCCCGTGCATCTGAACAGGCGTCAAAAATACGTTTTCACCTTCATTTGATGGAACAATAAATAGACATTTGTGTTATTTGGTCACCATGGACAATGTGAATATTACGATCATCTCGGCTACGAACCGGGCGGGGAGCAACACACTCAGGGTCTCCCGCCAGATCGAGGGGATGTTGTTGGAGCGGGGAGTACGCGCCGGTCTCCTGACGCTGGAAGGATTGGATCTGAACGGACGTACCGAAACACTCTATCAAATTGAGCGTGAATTGCTATTCCCGGCCCGGAAATTTATCTTCGTCGCCCCGGAATACAACGGAAGTTATCCCGGGAGCCTGAAGACCATGATCGATCTCACGGACATCAAACAGGCCTGGTGGGGTAAGAAGGCAATGTTGACGGGCGTCTCCACCGGACGCGCGGGCAATCTCCGCGGGCTGGAGCATCTGACGGGCACGCTCAACTACCTGAAGGTGACGGTGTTGCCCAACCGCCTTCCGATCTCGGTGGTGGACAAGCTCATGGATGCAGAAGGCGTGATCCGCGATGAGTCAACGCTGGCGGCCATGTCAGCGCAGATCGATGAGTTCCTGGCCTGCTAAACCCACCGGGTAGCCTACCCCAGGCTGATCTTTGATCTATCCGCAATCATCACACCAGACATCATGGGCAGATTACTCGCCTCTACTACCTTCATCGTCGGCATGCTCTTGCTCGACCTCTACGTCTTCCAGACCCTCCGGCTCCTGATGCAGCCGTGGTCGCCAAGGACGCGCTGGATCGTGACCATCGTTTATTGGTTGCCTTCCGTTTTCGCCATACTAATGTTCCTGACAGGTCCGCTGAACCTGACGGACCAGTGGCCGAGGGCGGTGCGGATATATGTCTTTGCCGTACTCATCGGACTCTTTCTCTCCAAGCTCACGGCATCGGTGTTTTTCCTGGTCGACGATATGAGAAGGCTTATCCACTGGACGGGTGGGCAACTATATTACCGCCTGCTGGCAGATGAACCCTTTCGGGCTGCTCCCATCTCCCGCTCGGTATTCATGAGCTGGCTGG
>CANHUK010000009.1 GCA_947463755.1 Chitinophagaceae bacterium | reverse complement strand
TATCCGCACGTGCTGAAGGCCCTCCAACTCCTAAAAGCCGAAGGGGTGCGCTTCACGTACCACATCATTGGCGAAGGCGAGGAACTCGAGGAGCTGCTCTACCTGCGCAGCACCTTCGGCCTGCAGGAAGAGGTGGTACTGACCGGAAAGCAATCCCACCGCGAAACCATGTCCCTCCTTCGAGGCTGTGATATCTACCTGCAATACAGCGTGCAGGAGGGCTTCTGCAACGCCGTACTCGAAGCACAACTGATGGAAAAGCTCTGCATCGTGTCGGATGCAGAGGGCCTGCCCGAAAACGTTTTGCACGGCGAGACGGGCTGGGTGGTGGAATCCTTCCGTCCGGATCTCCTGCATCAATGCATCCGGGAGGTATTGAACACGGATCCCGGGGAACTCAAAAGGATCGGTACAGCAGCCTCCGAACGGGTGAAAAAACAATTCTCCCTCGAAGTGCAGCGAGAAAATTTCATCCGATTCTACGAAGCATGATGGCCGGGCGTGCAATCTCCACGCTTCGACTTATTTTCACATCCTAAAAGCATCCGCGATTGGGAAACATCGGCAAACTGGCGGGCCAGACCTTCTGGTACGGCTTCAGCAGCATCATCGGACGGTTCATCAACTACCTGCTCACCCCGCTGCTCACCGGCATTTACGACTCCGGAAGATATGGTGAAATCTCGATCCTCTTCGCTTACGCCGCTTTTCTGAACATCATCTTCACCTTTGGGATGGAGACCGCCTATTTCCGATTCAGTAAGGATCGCCCCGAAGATCCTGTCTTCCAGACCGGACAAACGCTGCTGCTCTTCACCTCGGCCCTGCTCGGCGCCCTGTTCTTCCTGCCAACGCCACAGATCGCCGAACTGATGAAACTGGAAGCCCATCCGGAATATATCCATTGGGTGCTGTGGATCGTGGTGCTGGACACCCTGGCCGTGCTGCCCATGGCCCGGCTCAGACACGAAGGACGACCCATCCGCTTCGCAACCATCCGCATATTGGGTATTCTGCTGAACGTGGGGCTGGTGATCTTCTTCCTGGTACTCTGCAAGGGAGATCGTGAACGCGGTGTTTCCAGCATCTGGGCGCTGTTTTTCGACCCGTCGATCGACATCGGATATGTCTTCCTGGCCAACCTGGCCGCCAGCGCCTTCACCCTGCTGCTGCTATGGAAAAGCTGGAGCGGATTTCGTTTCCGGATCGACAGAAGCCTGCTGATGCAGATGCTCACCTACGCAGCCCCCCTGCTGATCGTGGGTTTCGGCGGGATGATCAACGAAACGATCGACCGTTTCATGATCGTCAACCGATTCGACGGAACTGTGGAGGCCGCAAAATCCGCCAACGGGATCTACAGCGCCAATTACAAACTCGCCGTGCTCATCGTTCTCTTCATCCAGGCCTTCCGGATGGGCGCAGAGCCTTTCTTCTTCCGGCAGGCCAAAGAGGTTGGCGCACAACGCACCTATGCGCGCGTGATGAAGTTCTTCGTGATCGTCTGCTGCCTGTGCTTCCTGGGTGTATCCCTGTTTCTGGATATCTGGAAGCATTTCATGGGCATCCGGAGACACCCCGAATACCTCGAAGGACTGCGTGTGGTACCGATCCTTATGCTGGCCAAGATCTTCCTCGGGATCTACTACAACCTGTCGATCTGGTACAAACTGACCGACCGCACATTGACCGGCGCCTGGATCACCCTCGGCGGAGCCGCCGTGACCGTGACGATCAACTACCTGCTGGTCCCTCACTGGGGATATATGGCTTGTGCATGGGCGACACTGGCATGCTACGGACTCATGATGGTGTGGAGTTACCGGCTCGGACAGATACATTATCCCGTCCCCTATGCCTGGAAAAAGATGACCGCCTACGTGACGATCTGCGTCCTCATGTACCTCATTCACCACGGATTCAGATCGGTATCCCCGGGTATCTGGTGGACCCATGGGATGGCCACCATCCTC
Source organism: Chitinophagaceae bacterium (assembly GCA_947463755.1). Taxonomy (GTDB): domain Bacteria; phylum Bacteroidota; class Bacteroidia; order Chitinophagales; family Chitinophagaceae; genus Pollutibacter. The sequence continues at coordinate 11,872 of CANHUK010000009.1, read as the reverse complement.
CTGGCCGGATTCGTAACACTGGTCGTGCGGGTCGAACGCCGCGAACTGGCGAAGATCCCTCTCCTTTCTCGCTTCCTGGGATGAACCGCACCACCCGGTCGCCTCAGGGCCGTACGTAGGGATTGTGAAGCTTTTCCCATCCGATGGTCGTTTCCGGCCCATGGCCGGAATGCACCACCGTCTCATCCGGCAACGTGTACAACACCCGACGGATACTCTCCTGCAACACCTCAAAGCTGCCGCCCGGGAGATCTGTCCGCCCGACACTTTCCCTGAAGATCACATCCCCTGAAATGATGAAACCCTGGCCGGAATGGTAGAAACCCACGCTGCCGGGAGAATGACCGGGCATGAAGAGGACGTCAAGCCTGTCGGAACCCAGCAGCACAGGCTCCCCCGGCTTGAGATGATGGAGGGGCCCCTGATAATTGTCGAAAGGCATGTTCCACATCAGACCACTGGCCGGCGCCAGGGCCAGCATGCGTTCCTCCAGCGGATGTAAGTGCAGTTCGAGTCCATAGGTTTCATGGACATAACGATTGCCGAAAACATGGTCCAGATGGCAATGCGTATTGAGCAACAGTAAGGGCCTTAGTTTGTGATCGGAAATATAGGCAGAGAGGACCTCACGCTCCTCCTGATGGTAGCATCCGGGGTCAATGATGGCACAAAGACCATCATCGTTATGCAGGATGTAGGTATTCTCCTGGATGGGACTGAACAATGAAACGTTAAGATGCAGCATGGTCCGGTATTTGTGGGTGATTATCCCTAATTTTATTGGTATTTCCCAACGTTGGGCGTTGAACGGCAATCTAATAAAGTATGCTGAACCTGCGTATGATACGAAAAATAATCACAGCCTCCGCGCTTTCCGCCCTTACATGGTCGACCACCAACGCGCAGGTGAACACGGTCACGTTCGGAAAGAACCGGGTGCAATACAAGAAATTCGAATGGAGATACTACCAGACGAATAATTTCAATACCTACTTCAGCCAGGGGGGACTGAACCTCGGTAAGATCGTGGCACAAGTAGCCGAAGAGGAGCTCCCGCAACTGGAGAACTTCGTAGAATACGGACTGCAGCGCCGGGCCAACGTGGTCATCTACAATAGCTTTGACGATTTGAAGCAGTCGAACATCGGCGTAGGCATCGATTGGCAGAACACCGGCGGCGTTACCAAGCTGGTCAATAACAAGATGGTCGTCTATTATGACGGAAACCATGCCAATCTCCGTCGCCAGGTGCGCGAGGGACTCGCACGCGTGCTGGTCGACAACCTCCTTTTCGGTGACGATCTGGGAGAATTCGCCGGCAACCAGGCCTTATTAGACCTGCCGAAATGGCTCACGGACGGATACGTGGCCTATGCCGCTGAAGCCTGGAATCCGGCACTGGACGACCGGCTGAAGTCGGCCCTGCTCTCCGGCAGATACCGTACATTCTACCAGTTCGCCTTCCGCGAACCGGAACTGGCTGGACATGCCTTCTGGAGATTTGTCGCCAACAACTACCGCAGCGACAATGTCACCTATTTTCTCTATCTCTCCCGCATTTACAAAAGCCTGAACGCCGCCAGCCTCAAGGTCACCAAGAAAAAGTTCAAGGACCTGCTGAAGGAATTCATGGAAACGGAGGGAGACAAGTACAACAACGACCTCCGGGGCCGCCGCAACCAACCCCGCGGCAGCGTGGTCGCCGTCGAGGAGGTGAAACCCGGACTCGATTACTATCGTTTCCAGGCAAATCCCATCGAGCGGAACCGGACCTATGCCATGGTGAAATTCCGCCGCGGCCTCTACAGGATCGAGCTGGAAGATCTGTCAGACAAACGCAAGATCCTGCTCAAGGCCGGCGTCCTCAACAACCAGAACGAGATCAATCCGCACTATCCCCTGATGGCCTGGGACCCAAAAGGATCCAAGTTGCTGGTGGTATACAACGCAGAAGGGAAGATCAGGATGTTCGTGTACGATATGCAGGCCCGGATCAAGACCTTCAAGCAGGACCTTCCTGAAGAATTCCAGCTTATCCAGGACGCGCGCTACATGCTGGACAACAACACCCTCGTACTCAGCGCGGTCAAGAACGGACAATCGGACATCTTCGTATACAAGATCAAGGAACAGACCGTTCAGCAGATCACAAACGATCCCTACGACGATCTGGATGCCAACTTCGTGGCATTCCCGAATAAGACAGGCATCATCTTCTCCTCGAACCGCCCTGCCGGAGACGCTCCAAAGGGAGACACGGTCCTGCCCGCCAGGCACCCATTCAACATCTTCCTGGTCGATAACTGGAACCAGAGCGAATTCCGTCAGATCACGCAACTGTCGAAACTCAAGTATGGCCAGGCCAGGCTTCCGACACAGTACAACAGTAATCACTTCACCTTCGTAAGCGACGAAAACGGCATCGCCAACCGATGGGCGGGCTTCTTCTCTACACGCCGGGCAGGCCTGGACACCATCATCAAGATCGGGGAAGAATACCTGCGCAACCCCTCCCGCGCGGAACTGGACTCAACGCTCAAGGCCTGGGAGCGACCCGAGCCGGATTCTGTCGGATTCTTCTCCATCACAGATGACAGCACCTACGTATTCCCCATCACCAACTACCAAAGCGGTTTGAGAGAAAGCCGAAGCGCAGGCGACAATAACCTGGTCAGCGAAGTGCGCCAGGAAGGTGACCTGAAACTCCTCTATAAACTGAAGATCAACGAAGACGTCCTCAAGCGACGCAACATCAACGCCCGACCGACCGATTATATCCGCAGACTGATGAATGAAGAACGGGCCAGACGCAACGACCCGACCATCTACCGGACACCGGAGCAGAAGCGTGACAGCGTCAAGGCGACCAATATTTTTCAGTCGGAGTTCGATGCGCAGAGCGACTCGTCCGCGATCATCGTCGGCAGCAGCGAACCGAAACCAAAGGAGCCGTTGCTGAAAACCGCCCGGATGTTTGACTACCGCATGCGGTTTTCATCGGACTACGTCGTTTCAGGCTTCAACAACTCCGTGCTGGTGAATCGATTCCAGCCATACGGCGGAGGCTCCGGCCCGATCTATCTCTCTAACACAGATGCCGTCAACGGTATCATCCGCATGGGGATATCCGACCTGTTCGAGGATGTGAAATTCCTTGGCGGCTTCCGGATCGCTTCCAATTTACGCGACAACGACTATTTCGCCTCCTATCAGAATCTGCGCAAGCGGATCGACTGGGGTGTCACCTATTTCCGCCAGATACAAAACAACTTCCCGATCTTCGATCCGAACAAAGATCCCATCAAACCCTTCCTGACCAACACGATGTTCTCCAATCTATACCAGGGGAACATCACCTATCCTTTCGATGAAGTGCGCAGCTTACGCGCGCAGATAGGCTACCGGAGCGACCGGGTGGTGATCAAGACCGACGCAAACTATCCCCCGACCCTGAGCTATGACGACTCAGTACTCCGCTATGGTCTTGCCAGGTTGGAATATGTGCACGACAACACCATCAATCCAACCCTAAACATCTGGAATGGTCTGCGCTACAAAGTGTACGTCGACCTGGCAAACCGACTGGTCAAGGGAAATGTACAGGGACGCAACACCATCAATGTCGGTGGTGACATCAGGTATTACCTGCCGATCTACCGCAATCTGATCTGGGCGGGACGTGGCGCCTTCGATATGTCATGGGGCAACCAAAAGCTCATCTATTATGTAGGAGGTGTCGACGGCTGGATCGCGCCAAAATTCAACAACGCAAATCAGCCTGATCCCGACAATGCCTATGCCTTCCAGTCGCTCGCACTGAACCTGCGCGGGCACCAGCAGAATGCAGCCAACGGCAACAATGCCGTCGTTTTGAATAGTGAAGTCAGATTGCCGCTCTTCACCACCCTGTTCAGCAGACCCGTAAACAACGCCTTCCTGCGCAATTTCCAACTCGTGCAGTTCATCGATCTCGCTACGGCATGGAATGGCCAGTTCGACAAGATCGGACGTCCGTTCAGTCTCTATGGTAATCCGCCCGTACAGGTGCGGGTAGAAACCGGCGGCATCGGCCCCTTCCTCGGCGGCTACGGCTTCGGAGCCAGAAGCACGCTGCTCGGTTATTTCCTGCGTGTGGATGCCGGCTGGCCCATGGGCGGGTTCTTCAACGGAAAGCCGTACTGGTACTTTTCTATGGGACTTGATTTCTAATTCAAGGAAAGTAAATATAAATATAAATGCCCCGGATCTCCGGGGCATTTATATTTATATTGAAACATCATCAATATTTATTTCATCATAGTAGCCGGTGAGGCTGGCGTACCAGGAGCAGGCGACTTCCGTCCATAGGTTCTTTCCTTTAGCTGCAACTGGTATCCGGCCCTCCCGTTGCGCTGTCGCTGTATGACGATGAACAGGTTGTCATAATCATTATCCGGTATCTCTCTGATCGAAGGATTTAGACCCAGCGCCTTCAGCATGGAAAGGACTGTATTACTATGACCGACCACGAGCGCCGACTGCTCCCGGTCGAGCAGATGGTAAAGAAAACGCTGCGTCGTGTCATTGGAATAGAGCGTGACAGGTACACCCATACGCCGGCTCAGCGGTTCCGCCGTTTGCCGCGTCCTGCGGGTATCGGTGCTATAGATCGAGCCGAGGTCGCGTGACTGCAGAAGACGCGACAGGCTTTCTGCACGCAGCATGCCGGACTCCGTCAGATCCGGATCGCGGGCAGGCTGTGTAGATTTCTCGGCGTGACGCACAAAATAGATACGATGACCGGTACTGCAGGCTTGCATCATGACAACGACGCAGACCGCCGCAAAAACCGTTACAATACGCATGGTCTGATGTTTGATGCGAAGGTACGCATGATCATGGTCCATGTATATTCAGCCATCGTGATCCCGAAAAGTTGTCAGGTTTACGACATATCCGAAGCGTCTTTTTCCAGCTCCGTACCGGTGATAAAACACCCGTCGTGCTGATCAGAACCGGCATCTCCCTGCATAGCTTTGCCGTCGGAGGGTCAGGGAGATGTGGAGCGGGATGCCTTTTGTAAGGATCGCAATTCCCTATGCGGCGGGAATATGGTGTGCAGGCGGGTGGGATATCGGACCGGTGGCCTGGGGGTGGCTGGGAGGCACCTGCCTCATCGGATGGCTGGTCGCAGGCAGACTGCCTCCAGGCCTTGCCTGGCAATGGGAACCCGCACGGGGACTGGCAGTTTTGATGTGCCTCCTGTCTGCCGGGGGAATGACCCTTTGCAGCAAACGTCATGCACAGCAGTCTGCCGATAAGGCGCAGATGTCGAAAGACAGCTCCCTCGCCTGGATCTGTACGATGGAGGAAAGCCCGCAACGAAAACGCAACAGCTTCCGGGGCACAGCAACCATCGAGGCCGTCAACATCGATCGGCATGTCATCGCCGCCGGACGTGGACTGGCCTACTTTCCGGCCGATAGCGGCGTCAAGCCGCCACAGATCGGATCTCGCCTGATCATCCGTATCCGGCCAGACAAACTGCAAGGACCCGAATACCCGGGTGGATTTGATGCCGCGGGATATTTCGGAAGACAGGGCATCGGTTACCGCATTTTTCTACGCTCCGGCGATTGGATCGTGATGGACAGCAGTAAGGCTTCAGGCTTACCCGCTATCCTTGAATTGACCAGGGCGCATGTGTTGAACACCCTCAGCACCCACATCCGCGACAAATCATCACTGGGGCTGGCAGAGGCCCTGCTCATCGGCTATCGGAACGACCTGGACGAACGCCTGAGTGACGCCTATGCCGAAACGGGTGTCATCCATGTCATTGCCATTTCCGGATTACACATCGGTGTTATCTATGGCCTCCTCACCGGACTACTGAATCTTTTAATACCGGGCCGCCGGGTGCGCTGGATCGCAACCGGCTGCGCACTCACAGGCATCTGGGCCTTTGGAATGCTGGCAGGCGGGGGACCGAGCGTGATGCGCAGCGTCTGCATGTTTTCGGTGATCGGCATCGGACAGGAGATCACCGGCCGGGAAGGCGCCGGATTGAATACCCTGGCAGCAGTGGGGGGACTGATGCTCGCAGCACAGCCCTGGTGGCTCTGGGATCTGGGTTTCCAATTGAGTTTCTGCGCCGTGGCCGGACTGATGATCTTCTACCGGCCCGTCCTCGCCCTGCTACCCATTAGAAATCCAGTGGCCTTGAAAGGCTGGGAAATGATCGCCGTCACCCTGGCGGCACAGATCCTCACCACGCCGCTACTGCTGCATGCCTTCGGAAGGTTCCCGCTGCTGTTCCTGATCACCAACCTCGTGGCCATCCCACTGTCAACGATCATCCTGCTGGGTGAACTCGCCCTCTGCCTGGTGGCACCCCTGCATGCAGGACTCGCTGACTGGTGTGGCGGGGCTGTGACCTGGCTGATCCAACACCTGAATGCATACATCTTCCGCATGGAAAGTGTTCCATTCGGCACCCTCGTTGACATTCATATCACGGCCGGAGAGATGATGGCCATATACCTCGCCATCGGCTGCCTCTCTGCCTGGGGAATGCGCAGGCAACCAGCATGGCTGATGTCAGGTCTGCTGTTCCTTTTGATATCAGGAACACTACACGTCCGATCCACCCTCATCAGGAAACACCAGCAGGCTTTCGTGGTCATGCCGCTCTCACAGACCCGGCTCTTGTTACTGGTTGAGGGGCAAAGCTGTCGATGGCTGCTCACTACGTTTGGCCGACAAGATACCCGACAGCTCCGCCTGGCCATGCGAGCGACGGCTCATCACTTCGGGATCCGGAAACAATGGGTCGATACCCTGCAGGCATCAGGCCACTACAAACTCGGTTGGAAGGGGCTGGTGATCCATCTGACATCCGGGCGGTGCCCACCACCAGACCCGGCCGACATGACCGATGCCGACCTGGCCGTGCTATCCGGAAATGGCCCGCTCCATGCCGAACGCCTGATGGCGGCATCGCCACGGACAGTATGGATCGCAGACGGAACGAACAGACTGTGGAAAATTCTGCAGTGGGAGACAGCCGGCGAACGGCTACCTTTGCGCCTTATTTCAACCCGTCGATCCGGTGCCTTCATCCGCAGGATCCGCTGATTCAGGATCCCGGACTTCGGTCCCATTGCCGGTACACATCAACCTCCGACATGCAAAAGAACGTCAGATCCGCCCTGATTTCCGTCTTTTACAAAGACGGTCTCGAACCCCTGGCCCGACTCCTGCACGAACTCAAGGTGACCATCTACTCAACCGGTGGTACACAGTCGCACCTCGAACAGCTGGGTATTCCCTGTGTTCCGGTAGAATCCGTCACTTCCTACCCCTCCATCCTCGGCGGCAGGGTCAAGACCCTTCACCCGAAGATCTTCGGAGGCATCCTCGGACGCCGAGGCCTGTTGCAGGATCTTGAGGAAATGAAAAGTCATGATATCCCGGAGATCGACATGGTGATCGTCGACCTCTATCCCTTTGAGGAAACAGTACGCAATACGCAGGACGAAAAAGCCATCATCGAAAAGATCGACATAGGCGGTCCTTCGATGATCAGGGCCGCAGCAAAGAATCACCAGGACGTACTGGTCATATCCTCCCGGAACGATTACGCCGGCATATGCGAACTGCTGCGGGAACAATCCGGCGCAACCACCCTCGAACAACGCAGGAAGTACGCCGCACGGGCATTTTCAGTGGTCGGTCACTACGACGCCGTGATCGCCCGGTATTTCAATCCCGGCGGGGAAGGCCATTTCATCGATTCCGTCGAAGGGGCACAACCCATGCGCTATGGCGAAAACCCGCATCAGGCCGGTGTTTTCTACGGCGACCTTAACCGCCTCTTCGAACAACTCAACGGTAAGGAACTTTCCTACAACAACCTCGTCGATGTGGATGCGGCCGTCCAGCTCATGGCAGACTTCGAAAATGCCGATGAAGCGATCTTCGCCATCATCAAGCACACGAATGTCTGCGGTGCCGCCCAACGCGGAACCGTCCGCGACGCCTGGGAGGCAGCCCTCTCCGGTGATCCCGAAAGCGCCTTCGGCGGAGTGCTCGTCTGTAACCAAACCATCGACACCGCCACAGCGGAAGCCATCAGCGAGATCTTCTTTGAAGTACTGATCGCACCCGCGTACGAAGCCGCCGCCCTGGATATCCTCCGAACCCGAAAGAACCGGATCCTGCTGCGCCAGCTGGAAGGCTTCAAACCCGCCCGTCAGTATAAATCCCTGCTGGGCGGCGTGCTGGCACAGGCAACCGACCAGGGTGACATCTCAAAATGGGAGGATGCAGGAGCCCGGCCTGCAACCGTATCCGAACAGCGCGACCTCCGTTTCGCCAATATTCTCTGCAAGCACCTCAAGTCAAATGCCATCGCGCTCGTGAAAGACGCACGACTGATCGGTAAGGGCTGCGGACAAACTTCACGGATCGATTCGCTCAGGCAATCCCTGGAAAAGGCACGACAGTTCGGTGCGGACACCCATGGAGCCGTCATGGCGAGTGATGCCTTCTTCCCATTCGATGATTGCGTCCGCATGGGCCATGAAGCCGGCATTACTGCCTTCATTCAACCAGGCGGATCGATCAGGGATAAGGATTCCGTCACATTCTGCCAGGAAAATGGCCTGGCACTTGTGATCACCGGCATGCGCCATTTCAGGCACTGAGCTCAAACCACTACATGGCAAATCCGGTAAGGAACATACTCGACAGCCTGCTGGATGTGGCCCGGGGGACCCTTCAACCGTTGAAGGATCCAAAGCGAACGGACAGGACGAAGGCCCTGGCGGCCGTGGGACTGGTCAGTTTCATGTGGGGCACCACCTGGCTGGTATCTTCCCGAGGCGTAGCCGCCATGCCCGTGCTGCAAATGTCGGGCATCCGGCACCTGATCGGCGGAAGCGTCTACATCGCGTTCTTCACCTGGAAGGGACATGCCTGGCCATCTCGGTCTCAACTCCTGCAATTCCTGTGGATGGGCCTCATCATGTTCCTGATCAGCAACGGCCTCAGTACCTGGTCCGTAAAGTTCATTCCCAGCGGCATGGCGGCAGTCATCGGCGCCATCTCCCCGATATGGATCGCGATCTTCAGCCTGCTGATGTTCCGGGAATCGAAACTGAACCTGATGACCACACTCGGACTATTGCTGGGATTCAGCGGGATCCTGGTGGTTTTCTCGGATCACCTTCGGGCAGAACTCAGTACCGCGTTCATCACCGGCACCTCGATGGGATTGATCGCATCGATGACATGGGCGGTCGGTACCCTGTATACCGTTCGGCATGCGAAGGACCTTGACCCGTATTACAGCCTCGGTTGGCAAATGTTCCTCAGCGGGATCATGTTCATCTCCCTCGCCCGGGCTACCGGCGAATACCTTCCCCTCAATGCCATTCCATTCGACGGATGGTTCGCCATCACCTACCTGGTACTGCTGGGCTCGATCATGACCTTCGCCGCCTTCATTTATGCCCTGAAACGACTGCCCCCGGCCCAGGCTTCGGTCTACGCCTATATCAACCCGATCGTGGCCGTCATCCTGGGAGCCCTCCTCAATCACGAAAAACTGAGTCTGACCATCGCCATTGGCACCCTGATCACCCTCGGCGGCGTATTCCTGGTCAACACCGGATTTAGAAGATCATCCAGACAGAAGGCCGGATGATGAAGAACCGGCATCGCAGACCCTGCCCAAAAATCGGGCGTACATATCGTACCAGCCGGCATGGGATGGCCAGGTACCCAGCATAGAATTGTGGAAGATCGTTGTCATGCAGCCGCCGGATGCGCGGATGACACTGAGATAGCCCTCAAGTTGACCGTAAGCCTCCTCCGGCGACATGCCCAGCTCATGAAAGGCCGTGGCATCCATTAAACAGAACGGGTGGACCAGCAGTGGTGTTTCCTGCTCGGCCAACAGATCGTACCAGGGAAATGGGCGTGAAACAGAGGCCCGAAACCCATTCACTTCCCCGTAGCCCATCGAATGATCATCGGTGATCCCGGCGGCAATCAGTCGCCGGTAAGTATCAGGCAATTGAAATCTCAGATAATGCTGCCTCGAAGCCGTCACCTTTCCGCCGATCAGCCCCTCCAGCAGCGCTTTTTCCTCGCGGAAGGCCTTCGGATCATCTTCGCTCCGCCAGGACGGATGCATGCCGACCGGATAATGTTTGGCATGCCTTATGACCAGTGTTCGGACAGCCTGCGACCGGGGATCCGGATTCCGGTCCACCCCCTGCAACTTCGTCGCCAGCAGAAAAAAATAGCGCGGGTGCAAACCATAGGCCGCATGCAGGGCATCCAGCCGGTCATAACTGTCATATGGATCCGGAGATCGTCCCAGCAAGACCTCCAGTCGCCTGATGACGTCCCGGAAACGGCCCGACACCACCGACCTCAGCGATCCGGCGAGCGTACGCACAGCTCCTCGCGACCGATAGGCCCATGCGATATCAATGTCATAACCGGGCCGGAATTCGAAGCCGGGTGACAGGAAGGAGATCGATGGAAAGCGATGCGTCAATGCATCCCTGAACTGCGCCATCCATCCGTCTATCAGGGGAAGGTCCAGGAAGCCATGCCTGTAGGCGAGGGAATGGATGTGATGATAGCGGCCGAATGCATCCGGAGGATCTCCATGGTATTCCTCCGCCCTGCTGAGCAGATAGAAGGATGCGGCAAAAATATCGAATGGGAAGTCTGCCCCGGAGGACCCAAAAAAATAAGGCAATTGGCCGGAACGTTCAACCATATCAGGGGCCGACGGGATCCCCGATGCAGAAAGTATTCCCTGCGGTCTGACATGGAACGCCCCGGCTACGGGATGGTCCGTATAAGAGATCACCGGAATGCCTGACGGGAGATCATGCGAGGCAGACGGCACAGAGAATGAGCAGTCCATGCCCAGAAAGGTGCTGAACAGGTAACCGAAGATATACCTGTGCCGGGGGCCGGCGTCTTCGGTGAGGATGAGGACCATGGCTGAAGGTGTCTGATGCGTTCCGGTCATCGTTCCGACTTCCGCGCACGCCACTGCTGGTTGAAGGTTCGCGCCGGAAAGGTCAACCCCGGCCGGTGATCGGACCACGCCTTGAACATCCTGTTCATCATCCAGTTCTTGATCCGATGGTTGCCGGCGTTCATCAACATGCGATTCAGCGAGGCTGTCTTCCATACCTTCCAGGCGACGCGTTCCCCGAAACTACCGGATCCCAGCTCAACCGCCTCATGTCGGTTTTCCAGCAGGAGTTCATGCAGATTGATCTTTACGGCGCAAACCTCCGTACAGTTTCCGCAGAGGGACGAGGCATAGCTCAGGTGCTTCCACTCGTCCATTTCCTTCAGATGCGGAGTGATCACGCTCCCGATCGGACCGCTATAGGTCGTCCCGTAGGCATGCCCCCCGATATTCTTGTAGACCGGGCATGCATTCAGACAGGCCCCGCATCGTATGCAGTACAGACTTTCGCGGGAGACGGGATTGGCGAGGATATTGGTCCGCCCGTTGTCGAGCAGGATCACGTACATCTCCTCCGGTCCGTCAGTTTCTCCGGGTTGACGGGGCCCACTCACGATGGTATTGTACACGGTCACCTTCTGCCCTGTCCCGTAAGTAGCCAGCAGGGGCCAGAACAGGGATAGGTCGTCGATGGATGGTATCACCTTTTCGATGCCCGCTACGACGATGTGAACCCGCGGCCATGCGCAGCTCAATCGAGCATTGCCCTCATTTTCAGTGATGGCAATACTCCCCGTGTCCGCAATGATGAAATTGGCGCCGGTCACCCCCACCTCAGCAGCCGTATATTTTGCACGAAGATTGACCCTGGCAACCTGCGTCAACGCT
>CANHUK010000008.1 GCA_947463755.1 Chitinophagaceae bacterium | reverse complement strand
CTGATTGTATGGGTGTTCGGTATCATCCACAAAGAATTTTTTGGAGACCTCATCGAAGGCGTAGCACTTCGACTGAATGGGTGATCTCTGTTTATCGTCCTGGGTTGAGCGGTTGCGGTGATCAAGTTCCCAGGGATTTTTTTCCGTGCCCATGTAATCGCGGATATGTTCCACGTTTCGGCCGCGTTCGAGCACCAGGGTCTTCAATCCTTTTTCACAGAGTTCTTTGGCGGCCCAGCCTCCGGAAATGCCGGAGCCGACCACGATGGCGTCGAAAGTGTTTGCGGGCATGTGGGGAATTTTTTTAAATATATGAGATTTGGATCAAATCCCGGCCGTTCCGTTTTTCGCAACATGATCATGTTCAAATGAATAAATGCGTGTGCGCAGCTGACCTATATTCTCAGAAATGCAGGGGATTTATCATCTTTACAATATGAAGAAAGTCATCATTATACTGGCAGGTGTGTTGCTCCTGACCTTTGGTCTCACATTCCTGCCCAGGTTTTCGCACTTGCGGAACTTTGCCGTCTGGGGTAAGCACACAATTCATGATTATCAGTCGCATCCGGTCAGGAAAATTGCCCGTTCAGATAAGCCGCAACCCTGGCCATATGACAGTCTCTATAATTCGGGAGCCATACCCGACAGTTTGTTGTCGCGCATCGACGGTTATGATACGCATGCATTCCTCGTTATTCGTCATGGCAAACTCATATATGAGCGTTATTGGGATGGTTACGACAGCGCCCGCCTGAGTGGTTCTTTTTCTGCGGCCAAGAGTATCATCTCATTGCTGATCGGCATTGCCCTCGATGAGCGGAAGATCGCATCACTTGAGGATCCGGTGTCGAAGTATGTCCCTCATTTTCAGACGAATGGTCTGGCAAAGGTCAGATTGCGCGATCTGTTGACGATGAGTTCCGGCACCAATTACAATGAGTCGGACAAAGGATATTTCAGCATGAACGCCAGTGCCTATTATGGGGATGATTTGGAATATATGGTGTCGATGATGGAGCGGGAGGAAGAACCCGGTGTTTTGTGGGAGTACCGAAGTGGCGACTCCCAGGTGTTGGGACTTGTCGTCGAAAACGTGTTTGGCAAAAGCATTTCTGAACTGGTAGCCGAACGATTCAGTGGTCCGATGGGTGCGGAGTCTGATGCCTTGTGGTTGATGGACGGAGCCGGGAAGCACGAGAAGGCTTTTTGTTGCTACAACGGCATCGCGCGCGACTATGCCAGATTCGGACAGCTGGTCCTGAATAAAGGTTTATGGGGCGGAAAGCGCATCATTTCCGAGTCATATCTGACCGAGGCTGTAACGCCGGCCTCCTATTTGAAAGATCCAACGGAGGGTAATGCGCCGGTTGATTATTATGGTTATCAGTATTGGCTCCTGAGGCATAAGGGTACGCCTGTTTATGCGATGAACGGATTGTTTGGTCAGTATGTATACATTCTGCCTGAATTGGACGCGGTGGTTGTACGTCTGGGGGAAAGCAAATGGGAGAAGCCGGTGCATCACTATCAGCCGGAAAACTTCGTTTATCTGGATGCGGCCCTGGCCCTGATGGCTCCATGATGGGCGGCCAAAAACCTGATTTTGAAGAATGCGATGGATTGCCTAAATTTGCAGTCCCTGATTGCTGAAAGGCATGAAGTAAGGAGGTGCGGTAGCTCAGTCGGTAGAGCAATGGACTGAAAATCCATGTGTCGGCGGTTCGATCCCGCCCCACACCACGAAGATCCCGTCAGAAATGACGGGATTTTTTGTTTAAGGACCCCCCGGGTATACTCTATGCAGGTCGTTGCCTGCTTTTGCGATGGATGCGTACAGATTGCGTTCTATCGTCTTCATTTACAGCCTTAATTTCTTTTAGATCCTCATTCCCTTAACGCTGTCATCTGATATCAATAATGATCAGGTGTTTCCGTCCGCCGTATCATTGATCTTCGGTGTTTGACACCGTATTTGGTAAAGTACCTCCTGCCTTCCTGGACAGATTTCCTCCCCCCTGTTATCCATCATACAGACAATCACGAACATCAGTATTTGAACAATCCCAAATATTCGGGTATCAATTTTGTATTCATTTTATGCATTTATTTAAATATTTGTTAAATTAAGGGCGCCATATGTGTTTTTAATCCTTAAACAATTTCAGATGAACATGCGATTGCATTTCGGAGGCTTAGGCAGTCCGGTCAGTCCGGACAAGGGTTACATCCCTCAGGCTGAGGTTTCAAATCCATTTCCAAAGCGGATCTTGTTGGGTTGTACCGTTTCCGCCTTTTGTTTTCTGTTCGCACAGGGTGCTTCAGCCCTGGGTCATGATGCTACGACATCAAAGATGTTTCAAACCCCTGCGGCTGACACGGTCATCACCGGAACGGTGACGAATCAGCAGGGTGAACCGCTTATGGGTGTGAGTGTTACGGTGGGTGGAACCCGCAGGGCATACATCACAGATCCGCGTGGTCAATATTCTATCAAGGCGGGATCGGGTGCCACCCTGAATTTCTCCTATGTCGGTTATCTGTCGCAGTCGATAGATGTGAAGGGTCAGCGTTTGATCAATGTGACCCTGGTCAATAGCACACAGACTTCACTTGAGGACGTGGTGGTGACGGCACTCGGTGTGAGCAAGGTCAGAAGGGGACTGGGTTATGCGGTCCAGGAAGTGAAAGGTCGCGAGTTCACGGAAGGTCGAATGAACAATATCGGCAGTGCCCTGACCGGTAAGATCGCCGGTGTTGACGCCACCCAGGCCAATTCGGGTGCCGGCGGATCCAGCCGTGTCATCATTCGGGGTAACACCTCTTTGAACGGAAATCAGCAGCCCTTATATGTGGTGGATGGTATGCCCATCGACAATCAGAATAAGGGTCCTGTTACCTCATCTGTGGCATTGAACGTGGACCGGGGAGATGGTATTTCCAATTTCAACCCGGATGACATCGCCAGTATTTCCATCCTCAAAGGTGGCGCGGCGGCTGCGCTGTATGGCAGTCAGGCTGCCAACGGTGTTGTGCTGATCACCACGAAAAAGGGTAGTGCCCAGAAGGGTGTTGGGGTTGAGTACACGGCAGACATCAACGTCGGTCGTCCGTATGAATTTCCGAATTACCAGTACGAATACGGACAGGGCAACGATGGTGTGAAGCCGGCTACGGCAGCCGCTGCGCTGAGTTCCGGTCGTCTGGCCTATGGCGCCAAGATGGACGGCAGCAGTGTGCTTCAGTTCGACGGCGTCGCCAGGCCTTATTCTCCGGTACATGTGAAGGACAACATCAAGAATTTTTATCGCCCGAGCCAGAACGTGCTGAACAGTGTCGCTCTGACGGCGGGTAATCAGCAGGTTCAGATGCGTCTGTCTTTCAGTAACCTGGATGCCAAGGAGCAGCAGCCGAATTCCAGTTTCAATCGTAAGACGATGAACCTGAATACCCGGGCACGCATGGGCAAGAACGACCTGGTCATCATGGAGTCAGGTATCCAGTACAACGAGGTAACGGGTGTCAATCGTCCGAACGTGGGATATGCGGAACTGAATGCGGCATGGCCGGTTTACCTGTCTGCCAACGTGGTGGATGTGCGTAATATGCGCGGGACCGACCCCAATCGCCCGGGCATCAACGCCGCCACGGGTCGTGAGCTGGAATGGAATCCCGTTCCCGCCGCTGTCAACCCATACTATGCGGCGTATCAGATCGCCAACCGGGATGATCAGAAGCGTTGGAACGCCCGGACCAGTGTACAGGTTAATCTGCTGAAGAACTTGTTCATCAAGGGAACGGCCGCGATGAATGCCGTATATTATTCGGAGTACAACTATGTACCCAAGACCAATGCATTCACACCGCTTGGATATTATCGATCCGGCCGGGAGCAGGCGACCAAGACCAACTTGCAGTTACTCGTTAATTACAATGAGCGGTTCTTTGGCGACAAGCTAGGTTTGAATATGATGGTCGGTGCGAACCAGGAAAAGAACAATTACAGCAGCACCACCGCGAATGGTACAGAGTGGGTGGTCCCCGATTTTTACAGCGTTTCCAATCTCGTGAACCGCGATCTGGCTAATGTCAGCAGTCTTTCACTGGCCGGTGTGGCACCTGATGGTACGAATTCGGTATTCAGTGAGGCGAACCTGGATTATGACAACACTTTCTATCTGTCCGTAACCGGTCGGAATGATTGGTTTTCTGTGTTGAACCCTGGCTTCAACTCCATCTTCTATCCCTCGGTCGGCGGTTCTGTGATCGTGTCTGAGCTGGTCAAGATGCCGAAGTTCATCGATTTCGCCAAGGTGCGTTCCTCCTGGGCACAGGTGGGCAGTGCTACGGTCAATGCGGGCAGCATCAACCAGACCTATGTGATCAGCACGATCAATGCTTATGGTCTGCCCACCTTGAGCAACCCGTCCGCGCTTCCCAACCCGAATATCCGTCCGATCACGGCCACCACGATCGAAGGCGGTTTTGAATTGAGGATGCTGGAGCGCAGGCTGGGATTGGATGTGAACTATTATTCTCGCAAAACGAAGAACGACATTCTGTTCCCGCCCATCTCGCTGGCCACCGGTTACACCGCCGGTCCTCAAAACCTGGGTCTTGTTTCGAACAACGGTGTGGAGATCAGTCTGAGCGGCACGCCGATCGCAAAGTCGAAATTCACCTGGGAAATTGGATACAATTTCAGTCATAACCAGAGCAAGATCCTTGAATTGGCGGAAGGTATCGATGTGTTGGTCCTGGGCAGCGGCATTGGCGGCCCGCAGATCATCAATGCGGTAGGGCTTCCTTATTCCACCGTGCGCGCGAATGTCATGAAGCGTAATGCGGCCGGTACACTGGTGTACAACAAGGCCACCGGATATGAGGATCGTGAATTGCGGGATATTGGAGTGGGCAATCCTCCCTTCCTGATGGGTCTCAACAATACGTTCACCCACGGACGCTTCAGTCTGACGGTGGACATCGATTCAAAGTTTGGGGCGGTGGGTTACAGTAACCTGATGCAATACGCGACACGCTTTGGCCTGACACCGCTGACCCTGCCGGGTCGCGATGGTGGACTGACGGTTTCCGGTGTGGATCAAACCGGTGCACCCTACACGAAGGTCTGGAATGTGGTGGATCTGGATACCTACTATAACAACTTCGGCAGTGCCTATCCTGGTCAGTTCGTTTACAAGACTGATTTCGTGAAGCTTCGGAGGATGGTGGTTCGTTACAATGTACCTGCTTCCATGGTCAAATTGGTCAAGGCCCAGTCTGCGACCATAGCATTGACGGGAATGAATCTGGCCATCCTGTACCGCGATAAGAAGATCAAGGAAGCCGGCCTGGATCCGGAGATGCAGGAGACGGTTGGAAACGCACAGGGTAGTCAGGGTGTGGCCATGCCCAAAACCAGAAATATCGGTATTGCCGTCAACATCAAATTCTAACACCATCAATTCCAAGCGATATGAAAAGTATTCAATTGAAAATATGGTCCATTACGGCAGGCATGTTGACCTTGCTCTTCGTCCCTTCCTGTAAGAAGGGAAGCCTGACGGACATCAACATCAATCCCGACGCCATTTCCTATGTGGTGCCTGACTATTCTTTCACGGCGGCCGTACTGGCCAGCATTCCGGGTCAGAATTTCAGGGCGCTCGGTCAGGGTCTCCAGTATTTTTCCACCTACAAGGAAGTGCCTGCAGTGGGAGACAAGTTTTACAATTTCAATGGCACGGCAGCCACGTTTGACATTTACAGCTTGCAGTGGAACAGGCTGTTGAAGTTGTCTGCGATCCTGAAAAATCCGGATGATGTCAACAAGAAGGCGGCCTGTGAGATCCTGAGGATCCTGGCATTTCACGCCCAGACGGACATCATTGGCGATATGCCCTATAGTGAAGCCATGAAAGGCCTGGACAACCTCAAGCCCAAGTATGACACCCAGAAGAACATCTATCTGGCGATGTTGAACGAACTTGATGCCGCCCTGCGTTCGATGGATCCTGCCAAGCCGAATGTGTTCGGTAATGCGGATCCTTATTTCAAGGGTGATGTGGCCAAATGGAAGAAGTTCGGCTACACACTGATGATGCGTTTGGGCATGCGCCTCTCGGATATTGAATCCGCAACTGCCAAGACATGGGTTGAAAAGGCTGCACAGGGTGGCGTGATGACGGCCAATACCGATATTGCCTATATCAAATATGCCAATGTGACCGGGCAGTTCAACCCGCGTTCCGTGACGATGATCTCCGGTGACTTTGCGAGTCCGGGCGGCGACAATGTCGAAGGCAGCAAGTGGTCAGGCAAGTTCATCGATCATCTGAAGACAACGGCAGATCCCCGGTTGAAGGTGATATCCGTGGTATGGGTTCCGTCTGGAGGTACGTATACACCGAACAATACGCCGGCTACTCAAAAAGGCATGGTCAACGGCAGCATCAATACCAGGCCGGGCGATTTCGATACTTATTCCGAGCCTTCGCTCCTTTACATCGACCGGGGCGCGCCGATCATCACCATGGGCCCAGCCGAAGCCTATCTGCTCCTGGCGGAGGCTGCGCTGAGGGGTTGGAATGTCGGCACGACCGAAAAGCAGGCGTATGACAATGGTGTCCGCGCGGCCATGGCTCAGTGGGCGCTCTTTCCTTCCATCGCCCCACATTCCGGGAACATCCCCACGGCTGAGGTGGATGCCTATCTGCTGGCCAATGCCTATCCGACTTCCGCCAATTTCGAAACCCGATTGCAGACCATTTCCACGCAGAAGTGGGTATCCATGCTGGGTGATGATTATGAGGTCTATTCCAACTGGCGCAGGACCAAGTACCCTGTCTTCAATTACGCCAACTGGAAATCTCCGACCGGCGCCCTGATATCCTATCCGGGCAATGTCACGGCGGGTAAGATGTGGCGCAGGTTCTCCCTTCCGCTCAGTGAGCGCAATACCAACAATGCCAACTACCTGGAAGCGATCAAGCGCCAGGGATTCACGGAGCAGGAATCCGACCTGCTGCAGGGCAGAATGTGGTGGGATGTAGGACCCAGAACAGGTCAGAACTAAACGTTCCGTTACGGATTATTGGAAAGGGGGGCCGCCGGCCCCCCTTTCTTATGTCCGGTGAAAGGGCTTCGGTGACATGACGACCACTGAGATCGAACCACCCGAATCGATCGTACCTTTGCATAAATCATAAACCCCGTCAAATGGCAGCACAGGAATTCAAGAATCATGTCCGCTATCACCCTTTGTATCATTATATCGCATCACCATTGATCACGGGTGGATTGATCTGGGCGCTCATTCGCCTGTTCAATGCTGAACCGGGCGATTTCCAGCAGTCGCTCGTCAATACGTTGCTCTTCATCATTGTGTTCATACTTGGTGTCCTCGTCAGGACCTATGCCCTGAAAGCACAGGACAGAGCGATCCGTGCTGAGGAGTCGTTGCGGCATTTCATGCTGACCGGCAAGCCATTGGATAACCGGTTGCGGATCGGTCAGATCGTTGCCTTGAGGTTCGCTTCGGATGAGGAGTTTCCGGAACTGGCCCGTCAGGCGGTGGACAGATCGATGACGGGTAAGCAGATCAAGGAGTCAATCCAGCAATGGCGTGCCGATCATTACCGGGTTTGAGGCGGTCCAGCCTTACCTGATGGCTTCCAGCGTTTCAGACACGATGATCGTCATGGGTTGTTGATCACGGATCAGCAGGAAGCGGTGGGTTGGATCGAATCGCTTGTCATTCAGGTATTTCACCAACGCTGCTACCCTGGAGAGTTTCATGCCGTTCACGGCCAGCAGCAGATCTCCCTTTTTAAAGCCCCATTTCTCCGGCTTGCCGGAGGCCGGGATATTTTCCAGGCCAATGCCCTGTTCTCCGAGTGAAACACCATAGGCAGACAGATCGTTTCCGATGGGTTCAGACAACATGATCCCATACCAGGATGCCGTGGTAGCGGGAATTGTGGCATTGGCTTCCTTTCGGATCTTCAAAGCGGGAATTTCCGGCTGTTTGGCGATCTTCTTCAGGGATGGTTTTTTCACCCCGAAGCGATCCATCGGGAAGTTCCGGAATCCTGTCGCTTTCGATAATCCATCTGCTGTCAATCTAAAGTCTCCTGCAGCCGCGTCGATGAATGCCGGGTTCATGATGACCGACAGGCTGTCACAACCATTCTGCCTGAATTTTTGGCGATCGGTTTCGTGAGACATGAAGAAGTTGCGATCGACTTCCAGTCCCCATTTGCCTTTTTTGTCGATGGCGGCATCCATGATGGCCGGTCTGTGGGCTGTGAAAACGATGTTATGGGTGAAAACATCTCCGCTGTTCGGGTACCAGACATGGGGGTGCAACCCATTGTTGATGATGATATTATTGGTGGCCATGCGATTATAACCTTCCCGCATTTTGAGTCCTCCATTCAGGAGCAGGTTGTCATAGATCCGGTACCAGGACGAGCCGTCGTCGAGGTCAATGTCCCACCCATGGTCGCATCGCCAGCGGTTCTGCCGGATCGTGTTGGAATCAAGCATGTCCAGGAACGGGAGTCCCGGATCCGCTTTCACTTCCGGGACCGTCTGCTTGATATCCGGTGTCCAGTAGCGGTCGCGCCCCCAGGAGTTGAAACTACCGTGGTCACCCGTTTCCAGGACGGTGTTGAACACATCGCATCCTTCGATCAGATGCCCTCCGAAAGTGCCTTCGCTGATATTGATGCCCGCCCTGGGTACGTCATAGATCGAACAGTCCCGAACGGTGATGCGGTGAGCCATCGAGATCTGCACGGGAGACGTCTGTTTTTCTACCCGTCCGGTCCGTGTGATCAGACAATCCTCTACGAGGCAATCCTGCGGGAAATTGCGTGTTTTAGGACCCGGTGTCCGATCGATCGTTGTGTAGTCTTGTTTACCATATCGGAACAGTGGGCTTCTGACCGATTCCGGATCTCCCACAAAGGCAACTCCGTTGGCCCCGGCATCGTGGATATGACAACCCCTGATGATGATGTTCCGGTTATAATTATTGACAAAGACGGCATTGCCGCCCACCTGGTCGAATTCTGCATCGAGGATGCGGCAGTCTTCCGCTCCGTTGAACAGGACGGCACCACCGCGATAGGTCGTCCAGTCGGAACGCAGGAGCGGTTCACGATTTTGCATGAAAGTGCGACGGGTATGGCGGAACACAAATCCTTTCAGCGTGATGTTTTTTACCGGCCGGGACATGGATCCGTTGAATTCGAACAGGTGGGGAAGTCTGACGATCTCGATCTTTGCGTTGGACAGGTCGGTGCCTGATTCCGGCATGAAGTATAAACGTCGGGCATCGGCATCCAGGAACCACTCTCCAGGTGCATCTAATTCTTCGAAAACATTCTCCACCATCCGGTAGGCGGGATGTTTGGGGGATGGTCTGTTGTTCTGCCAACCACCTTCCTCTATCAGCGAACCGTTGGGGTATTTTCCCTTCACCAGCCAATGCATATCTCCCCACAGAGACTGGTGCATGGCATGAATATAGGCGCCCTTCGGATCTTTCCAGCTCGCAATGCGATCCGCTTGCAGGGGATCGTTGAGGCTGTCCTTTTTCATGTCGTGCCGCAGGTTCCAGGTATCGAACACATTTTTACCGGCGACGGCATTTGGAAATCGGGCCATTCGCTGACGAACTCCGTTGACATAAAGTTGATCGAGTGCTGTGCCGGCCGGAACTTCGGCGACATAGAGGCCTTTGGATATCTCCGTCCATTTCGGCCGGATCTTGCTGCCACCGCTGATGACCACTGTTCCTTCCCGTTCGGCTACGAAATTCAACGCAGCTCTGTTATCGGTGCTGTCAAATTTGATCGTTTCCGGTAGATAATAGGTGCCGGCTGCGAAGATCACATTGACGGGAATATTGGGAGCCTTGCGCCTGGATATTTCCTGCGCACGTCTGAAGCTGGCTACCGGCCTGCCTTTGGTACCATCGAATGCATCCTTTCCCTGAGTTGAAATGTAAATGTTCAGCGTATCGTTCTGCCATTTGTTGTTGATGCTGACTTCTGAAGCCTGACTGATCAGGACATTTGCGATGAGCAGTAGCGCTGGAATTCCGAGTTTCTTCATAACCTATGGAAGATGGATGTGTTGACGTCCAAAAGATACGAAGGAAGGGCCTCCCGATCACCTTATCTTTTGATGCGGCGAATTGCTTATTTTAGATGGCGATCGATCCCGCGGGATCGATGAATCGATCGCTTGTCACATACCACCAACATGCAGCAAATCGCGCCCTCCCAACATCATTCCCCCCAATCCTCGCTGTCGTCAACCGGAAGGATCATGTTTGCCCTGATGATCCTGCTGAGTCCCATCTTTGTTCAGGCACAGGATCAGGTTTCTGTTCCCATCTCTTTTTTGGGTCGCCTGCATCCGATGATCATTCACTTTCCCATTGTGCTGCTCATCGCTGCACTGGCATTTGAACTGATCGATCGCCGGCGAAAAACAGAGGTCTACCGACAGGCTATTCGACTGCTGGTGATCAGCGGGATGGTTGCTTCCTTGCTCAGTGTGGCTTTCGGACTGGCCCTGGCTTCCTCAGGGGAATATGGTGAAGAACAGGTGTCTACCCACCGCTGGACGGGCATCTTCACTGCCCTTTTTTCCGTCATCACGATGGCAGCCTACCGGATGCAACGTCCCGGGCTGGGATTCATTATGCTGATCATCACTGTTTTCAATGTGGTTGTCACCGGACATCTCGGAGGCGAGATCACCCATGGCGAAGGTTATCTGACCGCGGGTTTGTCCGGGCCTTCCGAAGTGGAGGAGGGTGCGGGAGACGAACAGGTGCCTCATGGTGTCTTTCTGGCCTCGCTGAAAACGCCGTTGTCAGAGGATCAGGTGCAGGGATTGAATCTGCGTGTCCGATCTATCCTGGCACATAGTTGTTATTCCTGCCATGGTGCGGGTAAGGTAAAGGGCATGCTCCGCCTGGATTCCAAAGAGGCCATACTGGAAGGTGGAGAACACGGGCCGGTGCTCGTGGCCGGAAACCCTGAGGAGAGTGAAATGATCCGTCGCGTGACGCTTCCGCGGGGTCACAAGGAGGCGATGCCGGTCAAGGGCAAGCCACTGACGGCCGAAGAGATCGATGTTTTGCGTCAATGGATAAAAATGGGTGCACCCTGGCCGACCGGTCCGCTGCGCAGTTTGTATCGTGTGGCATCCTTAGAGCCCAGACTGCCGGCGGTCCCTGCTGCGAAGCCGGGACTGGAGCAGCCCATCGATCTGTTCGCGGATGCCTATTTCAAAAAGAAGGGTGTCGAATGGCCCGAGTCGGTCGATGACCGGACCTACTATCGCCGGGTGAGTCTCGATATCATCGGTCTGTTGCCAAACCCCGATAGTCTGGATCGGTTTGTGGCCGATCCTGATCCCGGAAAGCGGGAGCGTCTGGTGGACGAACTTCTGTCGAGGGATCACGATTATGCGCAGCATTGGCTGACCTTCTGGAACGACTTGCTACGGAATGACTATAGTGGGCCGGGCTACATCACGCGCGGACGTTATGACATTACGCGCTGGCTATATGCTTCTTTACAGAACAATAAGCCATACGATCGCTTTGTCCGTGAGTTGATCGATGCCGACAGCAGTTCGGAAGGATTCATTCGCGGTATCCGCTGGCGCGGGGAGGTCAATGCCAGTCAACGCGTCGAAATGCAGGCAGCACAGAATGTCTCGCAGGTATTCTTCGGATTGAATCTGAAATGTGCCT
The DNA here is from genome assembly GCA_947463755.1 of Chitinophagaceae bacterium. Lineage (GTDB taxonomy): Bacteria > Bacteroidota > Bacteroidia > Chitinophagales > Chitinophagaceae > Pollutibacter. The sequence continues at coordinate 2,223 of CANHUK010000008.1, read as the reverse complement.
CCTGTCATGACAGTTTCATCAGCGACTGGAAGCTGGACGATGCTTATTCATTTGCCAATCTCTTTGCTGATTCGATGCTGCAGATCTATCGGTGCGATAAACCTACGGGCCGCAATGCCGGGAAGCGTATGCTTTTCCCGGCCCTTGGTCAGATCGATAGTACAGCGGATCGAGCCGCGCGACTGAAACAGCTGGCTGACCTGACCGTGCAGCCGGCGAATGGAAGATTGTATCGGACCCTCGTGAATCGGATATGGGCCCAGGTCATGGGCAGGGGGATCGTTGAGCCGGTCGATGCGATGGATAATCGGCCCTGGAGCCAGGATCTGCTGGATTGGATGGCCTGGGATTTTGCTCAGAACGGCTCGGATGTCAAGCGTTTGCTGCGCCAGATACTGGTTTCCCGTACCTACCAGCTGCCGTCTGTGACATTATCGGACCCCGAAGCAGTGATGTCAAAGGATTTCGTTTTCCGCGGGATGCTGAGGCGGCGGATGAGTGCCGAACAGTTTGCGGATGCCGTGGGCATGACCCTGCATCCGTTGTATGCGGATTCCATGATCGCGAAGAAGCGGCTGCCCAGCGGCATTCAGTATTGTGCGCCGTTCACGAGGGCTTCTATGGTGATGAACGACCCTTTCCAGCGATCCCTCGGCAGGCCCACCCGCGAGAACGTATCTACCGGACGTGTTTCACAGGCCAGTCTGTTACAGGCCCTGGAACTGACGAATGGCGGACTTTTCCACGAAACCATCAAAACGGCCGCGGGAGCCTGGTCGGTTCGCCACCCAGATGCCCGAACCCTGATCTCGGAAGCCTATCGAAGGATGTTTGGGCGGATCCCCACCCGTCGGGAGTCCGATCTTTTGGAAAAGACCCTGGGCAAACCCTTGCGCATCGATCAGGTAGAGGATTTCTTCTGGAGCATGTCCCTTCACCCTGAGTTTCAGTTAATAAATTGATAAACAAACACTTAATAAGAAACTAAACCATGGCATCGATGAACAGGGACTGGAGTCGCAGGCGTTTTCTGGGCAGTGGTACGGCTGCGGCGCTGGCAACAATGGCGGCCGGTTCGCCCATACCGGCATTCTTGAGCGGTTGCGGATCCAAAAAGCCGGTCGACGCTACTGCCGACACGGTCATCCTGTTGTGGATGGCCGGCGGGATGGCGCATACGGAGACCTTCGATCCCAAAGCCTATACGCCTTTTGAGACGGGTCTGGAAGCCAATCGGGTGCTGAGCACGTTTCCTTCCATTCCAACGGCACTGGATGGCATCCGGTTTTCCGAGGGGCTGTCATCGATCGGGAAAGTGATGGATCGCGGGACGCTGATCAGATCTTATGTGGCCGCCGATCTTGGTCATATCCTACATACCCGACATCAATATCACTGGCATACCTGCTACGAGCCGCCGCAATCCGTATTGGCACCACATATCGGAGCCTGGATCGCAAAGGAAAAAGGCCCATTGCATCCGGTGATCCCTGCTTTCATTGATATCGGTCAGCGGTTCACAGTCGGTGAGGGTGAGGAGTTGAAGGCCTTTCATTCTGCTGGATTCCTCGGCAGTGAGTTTGGACCCTTCATGATCCCTGATCCGTCGATCGGCCTGGAAAGTGTGCTCCCTCCGGCGGGCATGGACATCAAGCGGTTTGAACGCAGGAACCGTCTCTACAAGGAGTTGGTGGACAACAGTCCCCTGGGGTCTCATGGCAGTGACTATCAGCGGGAGTCGCTGATCCGGTCCATGGAGCAGTCTTACCGGCTGTTGAAATCTCCGGAGGCAGAGGCTTTTGACCTCAGCCGGGAACCCAAGTCATCCTATGATGTGTACAATACCGGGAAATTCGGCCTGGGTTGTCTGATGGCCAAGCGTCTGGCAGAACGGGGTGCGCGTTTCATCAGTGTCACCACGGAATACGTGCCCTTTTTTGGGTTTGATACGCACGAGAACGGGCATACCCGCATGGCCGACATGAAAAAACTGATCGATGCGCCGGTGGCCCAGCTCATCCTGGATCTGGAAAAAAGCGGTCGGCTGGACCGTACACTGATCATTCTGGCGAGTGAATTCAGCCGGGATATGATGGTGGAAGGACGTCCGGAATTGAAGGTACAGGAACAGGTTCGTCAGCCTGATATTATCACGGAATTGAAGCATTACGGTATGCACAGGCATTTCACCGACGGGTGTTCGGTGCTGATGTTTGGTGGTGG
>CANHUK010000007.1 GCA_947463755.1 Chitinophagaceae bacterium | reverse complement strand
CCTTGCATGTGTGAGTGCAATTGCATCATCCTTTTGGAGTAAACGATGTACAGCCTCCCCGATGATTTCGATATGCGTGCAACTGCTCAGCGAGTGATCATGGAAAATACAAACCTGCCATTCAAAAAGTCTGCATCCATTAACTTCCTATCTTCATCGCCAAACGTTTTGCCATGTCCGTGACAGATCTCTCCCTCTTATCCAAACCCGTTTCCGACATCTTTCGTCAGCCTGCGAGCAAGGCAGAATGGGATAGATACCGCCTCAGCCCGGAACAACTCGATTTTTTCGAATCCGAAGGCTATCTCCCGAATGTCAAACTGCTGGACGAAGAACAGATCGACATCCTGCAACGCGAACTGGTTGAGATCATGGACCCCGCACATCCCGCACACCATCTTTATTACGAATTCAGCTCCAACGAATCCACCGATCCGTCCAAGGTCGTATTCCACGCACTCGGGGCCTGGCGCATCACCGCAGGATACCATGATATCCTATGGAACCCGGCCTTCGTGATGGCGGCCAGCCAATTATTTGGAGATCATGCCGTGCGCTTTTGGCACGATCAACTGTTCTACAAACCACCTTTTAACGGGGGCGTTGTGGCCTGGCACCAGGATTATTCTTACTGGACACGGACAGGCCCGATCCAGCATCTTACCTGCTGGTTCGGACTCGATGATGTCACCACGGAAAACGGATGCCTGCACTATATCCCCGGAAGCCATCGATGGGGATTGCTGAAAAAGCCTGTACTTACCGGCGATATGAATGGCCTGTTCGAATTCCTGACGCCCGAACAACAGGCGCAGTTCAACCCTGTTGCCTGTCCGCTGAAGGCGGGAGAAGCTGTGTTCCATCATCCGCTTATGGTGCACGGATCCTTTGAAAATAATAGCCCGAGGCCCAGACGGGGGGTTGTCATCAACGTGTTCAAGGATGGCACCATTTCCAATTCCGGGGATGTATTGCTCGAAGGTGTGCCACCCATTCCAGCCGGCCAACCCATGGGCGGACGCTTCTTTCCGCTCCTATTCGACCCCGCCACGATCTGAGCTCCGGTCTGGCATGCCCCGCTGCACAAAATCCCTGATATTCAGAGGATCTTGCGAGTTATCCACATTTTCGAGGAATAGCGTAAAAATACGGTTGATATCTGATTTTTACGCATAGAAATCGTATTTTTACCGACCTGAAAAGGTATCTTACGTGCTTTCGATGCCCCATATGAATAATCCACATTTCCGGCAAGCCGGAGATGGACTTCAGGCGCATCGCAGGTGGGATCTTTGGTTTTAAATCGATATATCTATGGACCTCAAAGAATTTGGAAAGCGCATGCAACAAGTGCGGGAGGATATCCTGCGCATGAGCCAGACGGAGATTGCCTGGTATCTGAACATGTCTCAGACGATGTATTCAAGATTGGAAAGTGGAACAGCGGGTAATATCCATACGATCTTTCGTGTGGTGAATTACCTCAACCACAGGAATCTCAATGCACACATGATGTTCAACGAACAGTTCGACATCAAGACGCTGATCCGTACGGAGGCACCGGAATCATCCAGTGAGCGGGTGCTCGAACTGCTCGAACATCTGAAGGACTCTGCCAAAGAGGATTACGAACGACTGACCATCCTCAAGGACGCCATTTCACGGGCGGTCTGATCCATATACCCGGATGCCCGACATACCGATATAACGGACGTCGGGCATCCCGGCGGATCAATAGGCTTCATTTTCGATATGGACGTGCGGGTGACGGATGATGTCCTCTCCGCACAGCGCATGGATCAAATTCTGCATCTCGTGCAGATAGTGAAAATCAAATCGCGCGCCGTTCAATTCCAGGGTTGCACGATCTCCTGCCTCTTGCATGCATATGCGCACCTCGTGGCCAGCAATGGAAAAAGTTACATCACAGGGAATGTCGTAAGTCGCGAGCATCTCAGCACTCACCGGCACCGGGATGATGTTCTGCTCATCATCAGCCTCCTCCCGTCCCATCAGGTAAACGAGACCAGGCTCCAGTACGACGACATAATCGGGCTTAAAAGGGTCATCTATCGCTGCCGCGATATTGCCCAGACGTAAGTCTGTGGATTTCATGATCGGTAAGGTTTTCGTATGATATTGGTATCGCCGGGCGGATGTCACCAGACGATTACTGATACAATATTAGCAAATTCATAAAGTACCCTCGTAAAAATACGATGAAATAATAATCCCCATTTGTTGAAAAACATAACCCCCTGGTCACGAAACCAGGGGGTTATCCACATTTAGGCTCGAACTGAGGTCAGGTCAGAATTCGATCACGAAACCAATGCTGGGCAGCAGCGCTCCGCTGGTATTCTCCAGCAACACCGGAACCCCCTTCTGGCGCGTGTTTGGCGCCGTAGGATTTGAATAAGAACCGGCCACATAGGGTTCGCCCGTAGTGGTCGCATAGGTTTCGTCCGGATTGCGCTTCAGCGTGAAGCCGGGTACTGAAGGGTTCTGGCTGTTGTATGCGTTCTGGATGTCCATGTACAGGTCAAAGGTCCAGCTGCGGAAGTTGAACTTCTTGTCGATCCGCAGGTCTGCCGCATGGAATCCCCGAAGCCTCGAACCATTCAGCCGGGCATAATCAAAGACCGCCTCATAGGTAAAGGGATAATTGTCCAGCGAGCGGGGGATGTCATACGGTGTATAAGGTGCCCCACCCAGATACCTGAAGCGCAGACCAACCTCCCAGTTGCCCTTGAAACGATATCCGCCGGTGAATGACAGCAGATGCCGGTTGTCCCAGGCGGATGGCAGCATCTTACTGTGGTCCACGCCGGAGAAACGGCTGTGGTACCAGGTGTAGGCGAGGATCCCGTAGAAATTCTTGGTGAGCCGCTGCTGGAAAAGCAGTTCGTAACCGAAAGCCTCACCGATCCCGTTGAAAGTTACCCGCTCGTTGCCGAAGACGCCGAAATCACCGCCGAAATTCGCCATCGATACGCCCAATCGGCCAGACACCGGATAGTTACCATATTTCTTGTAGAAGCCTTCTGCCGTCACCCGCGTCGAAGCATTCGGCAGCCATTCCAGTCCACCCGTGAAATGATCGGAACGAATGTATTCAGCATCCTTGTTCACCGATACACCCTTTTCCTGAAAACCCAGGATCGTGTAACTTGGCAACTTATAATACCTGGCCACGGCGGCATTCACGTTCAGTCCCGGTACAAGCGAATAAGCCAGCGACAAACGGGGCGACAGCGTCCGACCGAGCTGGTGACCACTGTTCGTAAAGGTATTGCCGTCTGCCCGAATGCCTGCCGCGATGGTCAGCCGGTCATCCGCCAGTTTTCTGGTGCCATTGATGAATGCACCATAACGCAGCATGTTGAAGGACGTGCTGTAATCAGCCGTATAGCCTGTACGACGCTGAAAAGTGCTGTTGTCGTAACCGCTGCGGATCAAATGCCCCCCGGCGTTCAGCTGTATCTCACCGACAGGGATGTTCAACTCGTACCGGAGCCGGTTCTCCGCTTCCTTGGAATCATATCCGAGGATCCTTCGGGCTTCGTTGCCATTATCGTTGTTCTCGAACTTGTCCGCTTCGTTGCGCAGATAATTCCGGCTGGCCGTCAGCTGCCAGAAGCCACGATTCAGGGTATGTCGCCAGGACACGCCAAAAGTATAGGTGAGCTGCCCCTGCAGCGGCACCTGGTCCAGCACGGCCAGCTGTTCCAATGTGGCGTCCTGGGGCTTGTTCAGACTGAACTCGTCGATCGTTCCGATGCCGATGATGCTGATCTCGTTACGCTTATCAGGTTTGTGCGTGATCTTGTACTGATAGTCCCAGTAGTTGGGTACAAACGGCAGGTCGATCAACTTGAACAACAACTGCAGATACGATCGTCTGGCCGAGGCGATGAACGTGGTCTTTCCATTCTTCTTCCCCAGCGGACCTTCCGCCGTCAGCGCCGCCTCGCTGGCACTCAATCTGAAATTCCCCTGGTATTTCTCCGGATTGCCATTTCGCTGACGGAACTGCAGCACACCGGAAAGCACGTTGTCGTATTTTGCCGGGAAGGCGGAGGTATGCAGGGTAACCCGATCAAGAAAGGCCACATTCAGGATGCCTGCCGGACCGCCTGCCGCCCCCTGTGTGGCGAAGTGGTTGATGGTGGGGATCTCTACTCCGTCCAGATAATAGACGTTTTCATTGGGTGCCCCGCCCCGGATGATGAGATCGTTCCGGAAACTGGCAGAACCCGATACCCCGGGAAACGATTGCACCACCTTGGCCATGTCGAAGTTCGCACCCGGATATCGCACGATCTCATTGATGCTGAGCGACTGCACAGAGTTTACGACCCCGACCGGCTTCGGAAAATTTGCCCGGATGACGACACCCTGCAATTCCTGGCGCTCCTCCTCCAGTTCGAAATTCACTTCAGAGGTATTGCCGGAAGTCACCTGGATGTCGAATTTGGTAAGCGTCCGGTAACCGACGGAACTCGCTTCGAGATTCCAGGCCCGGGTCTCCACGCCCCGGAACCGGTAGAAGCCGGTGCTGTCCGTCATGGCCGTACGCTCCGTACCCAGAACGCGCACGGTAACCCCGGCCAGGGGCTCCTGCGTGGCGGCCTTGCGAACGAAACCATTGATATTACCGAGATTTTGTGCTTGCAGGCTGACCGCGAACGCCAGCATGGAAAAAAGTGAGGCTAAACGATAAGACATCTTCCGATTTTTATTGATTGGACAACCATCCCCTGCTTCTGACTGAGATCTTTTTGTCAAGCCTTTTGTAACAGCAGTAGGGGAGAATTGAAACAAACAAGCAGTCGGAAGGTTCGGCCATGTCGGTGCCGGTCCTCGAAATCTATGGATGGATGTCCAGTCCGTAAGCGGATAAAAGCCCAGGCAGTCCATCTAGCGAGAATTTCGCCCGCCGCATCCTGTTCTGAGCCGGATCGATCGTGCACTGAATGGTTTTTCTGAGATCGGCCTTTTCGAGGTTGCATCCCGAAAAGATCGCCCGGTCAAGATCACTGCCCGTAAACACTGCTTCCCGCAGATCCGCTCCCGTGAAATCAGTTTCCGTAAGCCGGCAATTTTCGAACAGCGTCTTGCGCAACATCATCTTCACAAAGGAGGCCAGGGTCAGGATGCAACCCTTGAAACGTACGCCGAAAGGGATCGTGTGGCAATCTTCAAAATGAAGTCCCGTCAGCCTGCACCCCTCGAATGCCACGTCGTTGAACACAACCCCGCGCAGGTTTGCATTTGAAAGGTCGCAGTCCGCAAACAGGCAATCGGTGAAATGATAGCCCGTCAACACCGCACCGGAAAGGTTGCAGTGCATGAATCTGCACTGGTCATAGGTACCCGCAGGCGGTGCGTCCGTCTGCCAGTCGAGATCCCGCCATTCCAGGTCCTCGTGGATAAGATCTGAAGCCATGAAGCTAAACTAAGTCAATCTGTCTTTCCATCGACATTAACAGGCAGACAATCCGATTTTGGATATTTTTGTTGTATGACCCGATCCATCGTCTGCAAAGCCGCCCTGCTCGCCTGCCTGGCGGTTACCACCCTCACCGCCGGTGCTCAGGCGCCCGCCTATGAGATAAAGGCCTCTATCCGTCCCTTTAAGCAGGGATACCTCTATCTGGCCCATCATTATGGCAAGAAGCAATACCTCGTGGACTCCGCCCGGATAGACGAACAGGGCAACGCCGTTTTCACCGGAAAGGAACGCCTGATGGGTGGCGTGTACATGATCGCCTATCCCGAAAAGAATGGCTGGATCGAGTGCATGATCGACCGCGAACAGCGGTTCTCCGTGGAAGCGGATACCAGTGATCCGATGGGCTCCATCCGCTTCACCGGCTCACCGGCCAATGACATCTTCGTTGAATATCAGCGGAAATCCTTTGAACTGGGTTCCGCGTTGAACCGCCTCCAGCAACAGATTGCCCAGGCCGCCCCCGAAGCCCAGACCGCCCTGAAATCGGAAATGCTGGCCAAAAGCACCGAACTCACCGCCTATCGCGATGGGATCATGCGGCAACATCCGGAGCACCTGCTCTCCGCCATCTTCCATGTGCTGAAAGAACCGACGATCCCCCCGGCTGCCGAACATCCCGGCGGAAAATATGACTCCCTCTACGCCTATCAGTATTACAAGGCGCATTATTGGGATAACATATCCCTGACAGACGAACGCCTCATCCGTACACCCGTCTTCCAGCAACGCCTCGAGCGCTTCTTCGGCGAGATCCTCCCCCAGCATCCCGATTCACTCATCATGGCCGCCAGCGAAACCATCGACGCCGCCCGCTCGAATCCCGAAATGTTCAAGTACCTGCTCGCTACGCTGACAGATAAATATGTGAATCCTCAGTACATGGGCCAGGATGCCGTGTTCGTGCATCTTTTTGAGAAGTATTTCATCACCGGCCAGGCGGACAGCTGGATGAATGAAAAATACAAGAAGTTCATCTTCGACAGGGGCTACAGTCTCATGGCCAACGTCATCGGAAAAAAAGCCGCAAACTTCGATTTCATCGACTCCCTTGGCCGAAAGAGTAACCTCTACGCCCAGAATGCGCCCTACACCGTGCTCTGCTTCTGGGACCCCACCTGCGGACACTGCCAGGAGGAAGTCCCCCACCTGGATACACTCTTTCAACAAAAATGGAAGAAGCAGGGCGTCGCCATGATCGGGATGATGACCGATGGCGGACTCGATAAGTGGAAAGAATTCATCCGAAAGAAGAACCTGAAGGGATGGCTGCACGTCTATCAGACCGATGCCATGAAGGATGCGGATGTCAAGGCCGGCCGACCCACCTTCAGACAATTATATGATGTCTATCAGACGCCAATGCTCTACCTGCTGGACAAGGAGAAGCGCATCATAGCCAAACGCCTCAACTACAGTCAGATAGATGAATTACTTCAACTGAAGGTCAAAGCCTCTGCACCTCCGGCTCCGGCTGTGAAGAAATAGCTGTCTCCGGTTTAGCGCTCAGGCAAGCTTGCCCTAGAAGATCTCCTTCACGACCTTGTAGATCAGCTTGGGCTTTCCGAGTGTGTAGTAGTGGAGCACGGGAACACCCGCTGCCTTGAGCTCCCTGGACTGTGCAAGGAGCCATTCGGCACCTACTTTTTCACATTCCTCATCGGTCTTGCAGCGGAGGATGCCGTTGCTGAGGTCGGTCGGAATGTCGACATGAAAGGTGCGGGGAATCACCGTCAGCTGTTTCTTATTGGTGATCGGTTTCAGGCCCGGGATGATGGGTACGTTGATACCCTCAGCTCGACAGGCATTGACAAACGCGAAATATTTACTATTGTCGAAGAACATCTGGGTAACAATATAATCTGCGCCCCCTTCGATCTTCTTTTTCAGAAAGTGCATGTCCGTTTCCATGTTCGGCGCCTCAAAATGCTTTTCCGGATAGCCGGACACACCCATGCAGAAACTGGTCCTTGAACCATCCCGGATGTCTTCCTCGAGATAGATGCCGTTATTGAGATCGGACACCTGCTTGAGCAGGTCCAGCGCGTATTTGTTGCCGCTGGGTTCCGGTTCGAACGATGCTTCGTTCTTGGTGGCATCTCCACGGAGCACCAGCACATTGTCGATGCCCAGGAAGTTCAGATCGATCAGGGCGTCTTCTGTTTCCCTTTTGGTGAAACCACCGCAGATCAGGTGAGGCACCGCATCCACCTTGTAGTGGTTCATGATCGCTGCGCAAATGGCCACCGTGCCGGGACGCTTGCGTACTTCTACTTTTTCAAAAGTTCCGTCCGTTTTTTTCTTGAAGATATGTTCGCTTCGGTGATAGGTCACGTTGATGAAGGAGGGCTTGAACTCCATCAGCGGGTCCAGGTGGTTGTAGATAGAACTGATGGTCTTACCCTTCAGCGGGGGAAGGATCTCGAAGGAGACAAGGGTGTCTTTCGCCTGATTGATGTGATCTATGACTTTCATCCGGAGTCTGGTGTGTTGATGTGCAAAAGTAAGAGATTATTCTCTGTAGCTTTCAGGCAGTAGAACGTGTGCAATGGCACGGATGTTCGCGGGAGCACCCGAATCTTGCGTAACTTTGAGCTCAATTTCATCGGATCAATCCACAGACCCTTATGAGTCTTGTCATCCATACCGAACAGCTGGTCAAGCGATACCGGAACCGCACTGTCGTCAATCAGGTGTCCGTGGAAGTGCGTCAGGGGGAGATCGTGGGTCTGCTCGGTCCCAATGGTGCGGGTAAGACAACAACTTTTTACATGGTGGTGGGCCTCATCAAACCGGATGAAGGCCAGGTTTTCCTGGATCAGGAAAACATCACCAGGCTCCCAATGTACAAACGGGCGCAGATGGGCATCGGATATCTGCCGCAGGAAGCCTCCGTCTTCCGTAAACTGACGGTGGAGGAGAATATTTCCGCCGTCCTGGAGATGACAAAACTGGACCGACGCCAGCAGAAGCAGAAGCTGGATGATCTGTTGCAGGAGTTCAGACTGACGCATGTCCGTCACAATAACGGGGATTCGCTCAGCGGCGGCGAGCGGCGTCGTACTGAGATCGCCCGTGCCCTGGCCGTTGACCCGAAATTCATCCTGCTGGACGAGCCCTTTGCCGGGGTGGATCCCATCGCCGTCGAGGACATTCAGTCGGTGGTGGCCCGCCTGAAATACCGAAACATCGGCATCCTGATCACCGATCACAACGTGAACGAGACCCTGTCCATCTGCGACCGGGCCTATCTCCTCATCGAAGGAAAGATCTTCAAGCATGGTACTGCGGAAGAACTGGCAGAGGATGAACATGTCCGCCGACTCTACCTCGGGCGCAACTTCGAACTCAAAAGAAAAGACTATCTTCACGAAGAGGCCCGTCTGGATAAGGAGGGCGCGTAACCGATTCAAAGACAACGTGAAGCACCCCTGCGCCGCATGAAACTGCTGAGTCCCGCTATCTCCCGGCTCGCCAGCCTCCGCATGTGGAGGATTGAGTCCGTGATCGCCAACCCGATCGCTGCTCAGCGCGAGGTGTTGCAAGACCTGGTGACTTCGGCCCAGTACACGGAGTTCGGCCGCAAGTATGGCTTTTCCAGCCTTTTTACCATCAAGGCCTTCAAGGCGGCCGTTCCCATCCAGGAATATGACGATCTTAAGCCCTACATCGAGCGAACGATGAACGGCGAGCAGCTCCTGCTGTGGAATACACCCATCCACTGGTTCGCCAAGAGCAGCGGCACCACCTCCGATCGCAGCAAGTTCATCCCCGTCAGCCAGGAAAGCCTGGAGGATATGCACTATAAAGCAGCGAAGGATGTGCTGACAATGTACTATCATTTCAATCCCGAATCCGATCTCCTCACCGGAAAGGGACTGATCATCGGGGGCAGTCATACCATCCATCAGCACAACGAAGACACCCATTTCGGCGATCTCAGTGCTGTTTTGCTGCAGAACACCCCCTTCTATGGCAACTGGATCCGGACCCCGGAGCTGAGCATCGCGCTCATGGACGAATGGGAATCCAAGATCGAACTGCTGGCACAGAACACCATCCACGAGAACGTGACCTCCATCTCCGGTGTACCCACCTGGACGCTCGTGCTCTTCAAGCGCATCCTGGAGATCACCGGCAAGTCATGCATCCGCGACGTCTGGCCCAATCTGGAGCTTTATATGCACGGAGGGGTATCTTTTGTGCCATACCGCGAACAGTTCCGCCGCATCATCGGGGCCGATATCCATTACCTCGAGATGTACAACGCCTCAGAAGGCTTTTTCGCCGCCCAGGGACGGCCCGACGAGGACGGCATGCTGCTCTTCCCCGATCACGGTGTCTTTTGGGAGTTCATGCCCGTTTCTGAATACGGAAAGCCGGATCCACAGACGATCGGCCTCGACAAGGTGGAGCCAGGCAGGCATTACGCCCCTGTCATCAGTACCAACGGCGGACTTTGGCGCTATCTGATCGGCGACACGGTGCAGTTCACCTCGCTTCAGCCCTACAGGATCCGGGTCAGCGGCCGGCTAAAGCATTATATCAACGCTTTTGGTGAAGAGCTTATCGTTGATAATGCCGACAAAGCGCTGGCGGCTGCCTGCCATCATTCGGGCGTCGTCGTGCGCGATTACACGGCGGGCCCCGTCTACTTCAGCGATCATGGCAATGGCGGTCACGAATGGCTCATTGAGTTCGAGACAGAACCCGCAGACATCGCCGCTTTTACCGAAACACTCGACAGGGAACTGCGGGTACAGAACAGCGATTACGACGCAAAACGTTACCGCGACATCGCCCTCAGAATGCCCGTCGTACGCGTCATGCAACCCGGCACCTTCGACGGATGGCTGCGTTCCAAGAACAAACTTGGCGGACAACACAAGGTCCCACGGCTTTCGAACGACAGAGGATTTCTGGAAGATATCCTGCACTACCACGACGCCTCTGTCTGACTTCAGGGAGGAGGCGTCCCCATTCTGCATAAAACCTTTACTTTGCAAAAATTATTTTAAGCATGAAACTGCTCGAAGGGAAAGTCGCCATCATCACGGGTGCCGCACGCGGGATCGGTGAGGCCATCGCAATGAAATTTGCTGAACATGGCGCGCATGTTGCGTTTACTTATGTAAGCGAAAGCAGTGCCGAGAGAGCGGAAGCCCTTGTTCTAAAGCTCCAGGCATTTGGTGTGCAAGCCAGGGCATGGCGCACCAACGCCGCAGAATTCAGTGCATCGGAGCAGTTCGTTGGTGAGGTACTGAAGGAGTTTGGAACCATTGACGTTTGTGTCAACAATGCCGGGATCTCCAAAGACAATCTGTTATTGAGAATGTCACCGGAACAGTGGGACGAGGTGATGGATGTGAATTTGAAGAGTGTTTTCAATATGACCAAGCAGGTCATTCGCCCGATGATGAAGGCGCGGAAAGGCAGCATCGTCAATATGAGTTCGATCATCGGCATTCGCGGCAATGCCGGCCAGTCGAGTTATGCTGCCAGCAAGGCGGGCATCATAGGGTTCACAAAATCGGTCGCTCATGAATTGGGTAGCCGTAACATTCGTTGCAACGCCATCGCTCCGGGGTTTGTGGAAACGGATATGACCCATTATTTAAAAGAAGGAGAGGCAGCCAAATCTTTCCTGGAAAAGATCCCCCTCGGCCGTTTCGGTGCTGCGGAAGAGATCGCCAATACCACTCTTTTTCTGGCATCAGACCTCAGTGGTTATGTAACCGGGCAGGTACTGAGTGTTTGCGGAGGGCTCAACATTTAAGCTAAAAGCAAGCTAAGCTGCATGAATAGCGGATGATGCCGGGTTATCCACTTTTTGCATATCCACTTTCTGCATATCTTAGCGGAAATGCCCCGACTCGTCATTGCGCTTTTCTTCTCCTTTTTTTTCTCCGTGCAGATGTTGCCGGTAGAGCAGGTCGCTGCATTCCTTTATGCTTCCCGGATCACGGAAGAAATTCCACATGGTCAGGATGAACCTCATGCCAAGGAGTCCGAATCGGCTTCCAAGTTTCTCTTTCATCAGGGTTTATACAGAAATCCGCTGGAGGGATGCCTGTCTTACATGACGAATTACCTGAGAATTCAGGACGAAAGGATCAACACTCGATGTGCGGATGACGTGAGCACGCCGCCTCCGGACATCATCTGCTGACTTTTGCACATCTGACTCCGGGTCATCTGAAAACCGGAGCTTGTCCTTTCATTCATTGAAAACTTTCCCAATGAACCGGTATCTCAAAAATATCAGGTACGATGTACCTGCGTCTGTCGTTGTATTGCTGGTCGCGCTACCACTTTGTCTGGGCATTGCACTGGGTTCAAAGGCGCCGTTGTTTTCGGGAATCATTGCAGGTATTGTGGGAGGCGTAGTGGTGGGCTTTTTCAGTGCGTCACCACTCAGCGTGAGTGGTCCGGCGGCCGGTCTTACAGTGATCGTCGCTTCGGCCATTGGCAGACTGCCCAGCTTTGAGTCCTTTCTGCTGGCGGTCATGCTTGCAGGGATTTTTCAGATCCTGCTGGGTATCGTCAAGGCCGGAGTGCTGGGTGACTTTGTTCCTAATTCCGTCATCAAGGGTATGCTTGCTGCCATAGGTATCATACTCATTCTGAAGCAGTTTCCGCATCTTGTGGGCTACGACCATGACTTTGTGGGAAATGAAGGTTTCGAGGGTCCTGATCATGAAAATACCTTTCAGAGCCTGCTGAATGCCCTGAACAGATTTACGCCCGCTGCGATCATCATTGGCGGTCTGTCCCTCTGCCTGCTGATGTTTTGGGAATCCGTCCTGATCAAGCGACTGCCAGTGATCTCCCTGATTCCAGGACCCCTCATCGTAGTGCTGGTAGGAATGGCCGTGAATGGTTATTTCCTGTCCGCACATCCGGACCTGGCCCTGCAATCTGAACACCTGGTCGCCTTGCCGGTGGCAGCAGATGCCTCAGGGTTCCTGAGTTTTCTCTCCCTGCCCGATTTCAGCCAGTGGAAAAACCCCGACGTATGGACCACTGCCGTGACGCTCGCCATCGTTGCCAGTCTTGAAACCCTTTTGAGCATCGAGGCCATCGATAAGCTGGACCCATTCAGGAGGGTTACCCCCAATAATCGTGAACTCCTGGCACAGGGTGTAGGCAATACGGTTTCCGGCCTGCTGGGTGGTCTTCCCGTCACTTCTGTCATTGTCAGGAGTTCAGCGAATGTGAATGCCGGTGCCCGATCCAAAGTATCTACCATTTTGCATGGTCTGCTCATGCTGATCTTTGTTGTTACCATCCCCGGACTGCTGAATCTCATCCCTTTGTCGGCACTGGCGGCCATATTGATCTTTACAGGATACAAACTGGCCAAGTGGCAGATGTTCCGTGAGTTCTATGAGAAAGGGATCGATCAGTTAGTGCCATTTCTGGTGACCATTATCGCCATCCTGTTCACGGATCTGCTGACGGGTATTATTATTGGAATCTTCGTGGGACTGTTCTTCGTTTTTCGCAGCAATTTCAAGTCCTCCATTTTTGTCATCAATGATGACCACAAGTATTTGGTCAGACTGCGAAAAGATGTTTCATTTCTCAACAAGCCCCTGGTGAGAAAAAAACTGGAAAGTGTTCCGGAAGGATCCTATGTGATCATCGATGCGACCAGGGCTGATTTCATTGACAAGGATGTTATTGACACGATCAATGAATTCCTGGCACACGCCCATTTGAAAAACATTCAGGTTGAAGTGAAAAAAAGTATCCATAAGCCGATCCATCTATTATTCAGGCAGCAAATAACAAAGGCCTGAATCATGTATTAAACATTGATCCAAGATTAAAAAATCAAGAAAATGAAAAGTTACGAAAAGCTGCTGCTGGAAAACAAGGCATGGGCCGCCGAAAAGATACATGACGATCCTGAGTTCTTTACACGGCTGGAACATATACAGACGCCTGAATATCTGTGGATAGGATGCAGCGATAGCAGGGTTCCGGCGGATCGGATCACCGGCACACAACCTGGTGAGATCTTCGTTCACAGGAATATTGCAAACATGGTGGTCCATACTGACCTAAATCTCCTTTCCGTCCTCCAATATGCTGTCGAGGTATTGAAGGTCAAGCATATCATAGTCTGCGGCCACTATGGCTGCGGAGGTGTTAAGGCTGCCATGTCGACCAAGTCGTTCGGCATCATTAACAAATGGCTGCGTAACATCAAGGATGTTTACCGCTATCATCGCGAGGAGCTGGAAGTGCTTGATGCAGAGAGCGACGCTCGTTTGAACCGATTGATAGAATTAAATGTAACGGAACAAGTCATCAATCTGGCCAAGACCTCCATCATCCAGAAGGCATGGAAGGAAGAGCAACGACCGGACCTGCACGGGTGGGTCTACGGACTGAATAACGGGATCATCAAACCTATTTTCGAAATGAATGCAGGCACGCACATTGATCCCCTCTACGAGTTCGACAATCTTTGATGCATAATGAAAACCCTTCGGCTCGCTAATGAGGGCTGAAGGGTTTT
>CANHUK010000006.1 GCA_947463755.1 Chitinophagaceae bacterium | reverse complement strand
GTCGGAATTGGAATTCACCGTATTGCCCAGGTTCACCGCGTCGCCCAGATTTCCGCGGGCATCCACGCCAACAACCCAGATATCAAAACCTCCCTGGCCGCCGGGCCGGTCACTGCTGAAGAAAAGCCGGCCATTGGCCGCATCCAGGAAAGGCTGTTGTGCACTGTAGCCGTCGACATTTACGGAAGTCCCGAGGGCCACGGGGGATTCCCATCCTTGCGCACCACGGGTTGACCGGAATATAGTCGCTGATTTCTTCCCGTCTTTCACCGTCCAGCGTGTAAAATAGATCGATCGACCATCCGGAGCAACACTGGCGACACCCTGCTGGCTGGTGACATCTGCCGGGAGCCCGGCGTCCTTCACTTCACCGATGCTACCGTTCGTGTAGACGCCCTGATAGACCCGATTGGAATATCTGGCACCTTTCCAGTTGCTGTCGATGCGGGTCGAGGTAAAAAACACCTCGCTGCCCTGACCAAAGGAGGGTGCATAGTTGGCACCGCCTGCGTTGACCGTTTCATCGAAACGGTCCACCTTGAAAAGACGCAGGTCAGAACGATTCAGCTGTTCCTGTATGAATTTCAAATTATCGATCTCCCGCCTGGCGCTCGCAGAAAACTCGTCCTGCTGAGGATAAGCCGACAGAAAGGCATTGAATGCCGTTTCTGCTTCCGGATACTTGGCCAATGCCCGGAGCTGAGCGGCCTGATGATACTTTGCCAGGGGAAAGGCCGCGGCATCGTTGACCAGTACCTGCTCGTAAGCATCCAGTGCCTTTTGGGGAAAGTTCAGCCCGCGATAACATTCGGCCAGATTGTAACGGGCCTGGGCGGTAGAGCTGACAGCGGTTTTGGCCGATCTGCCCGCTTTGGTCTGGATGGTATAAGGATTGTAGGCGGCACCACCACCCTTTCCCTTGACCGATGCCAGATGCTTCTCGTAGTATTCCGCAGCGGATGCGAGTTGTTGCTTTTTGTAATAGGCATCCGCAGCCTTGAGATAGTCGAAAGCGAACTGTGCATGGGCGGCGATGCTCAGGGCACCGATGCTCAGGGTTAATATTATCTTTTTCATCTTATCTTGATTGGTGATGATCATGACTGCAAGTTTGGGTCAGGTTCAGAGCCGCGGGCACACGAAATCGATCTCCGGTGTCTTCGCACTTTTGCGGCCGATGAGGGTCAGGGAGATCTCAAAACTATTGGTTCCCTTGACAATACGGCCCAGGTCGGAGGTGTTGATGTCATAGCTCGCACTCAACATCATGTTGTTGTAAGTGAAGCCCACAAATGGAGAGGCGGCGTCATTGAACCGGTAGTTCGCGCCGAGCATGAAATCGGTCGCCGCACTTACCCTCGAAGTCACATAGGCGCCAAGCATCGTTTCACGGGCAGATCCCTGCATCATGTACAACGCATTGGGCACCAGGCTGGTGCGATCGTTCAGGTTGATCCGCAGGCCCGCATGGGCAGTGACCCGCATGGGCAACTTCGGATTGTTGAAGGAGTGGAATTTATCGGTCGGGCGGGTGATGTGGGCGGCAGACAATCCGGCAAAGAAATTGGTCTTCTTACCCGGTTGTGCATCAAAATACAGTATGCCCACACCGGCATCAAAGACGGCGTTGGTCCGGGCATTCAGCACGTCAGCCGTCGGATTAGCGGCCGAGTATCCCAACACCGGGTTCCACTGATCGCCGAAGCTCAGCTTGTCGGGATCGAAACGACGCTGGATCAGTCCGAACTGCATGCCGAAAACGATCCGCTTCTGCTCATTCGGACCAAACCGCACCCCCGTGTAGGCGAAGTTGCCATAGGCCGTGGTATATGAATACCCCCCATCACCGGCCGTCTGCCGTAACACACTCGCCCCGTAATTGAGGTTCTTCTCGGTGGTGAAATCCGCGGATGCTCCGGTCGTCCGATATGGGATGCTGACATTCCCCCACTGGTTCCGGTTGATGCCGGAAACCCGGTAAGTTCCGTCGAAGGCGCCGGTCAGCGCCGGGTTCAGCCAGGATGGATACACGTAGTATTGCGTGAAATGCGGATCCACCTGCGCATGCGTGCTGACCGCCGTGACGCTGAGCGCCAGGAGGACCGCTCCAAACCTGCATGCTTTCGACAGTTGAGTGAATGTGCTCATGTTGACTGGTTTAGCGTATGATGGTGATGGAACCGTTCAGCGGACTGAAGCCGTTCCTGAGTTCAATGATATAATAATAGACTCCAACCGGCAGGTCCTTGCCGTTGGCTCTGCCGTCCCAAGGCGTGGAATAGCCCTTGATACTATATACCAACTGGCCGTAGCGGTTGAATACCTGCAGCGAGCTGCCGGGATAATCTGAAATATGCTCAATGTTCCAGGTATCGTGTACGCCGTCTCCGTTGGGGGAGAAGGCATTGGGTACCTTGACGGGCTTGAGGATCCTGACGGTGAGGGTGTCCGAAGCCGTGCAGTTATTCTGGCCAATCGCCGTCAGTCGATAGATCTGGTCCTGATTTGCCGTGACCGAAGCACGCAGCAGGCTGGCCGGACTCAGGTCCGGTGCGGGCGACCAGGTGAACCGGAGGGTCGTATCATTGACCTTCGGCTGGAAAGTCACACGCGTTCCCTGCTGAACAACAAACGAGGGGCCGGCATCCACCACCGGCTGCAGGAATACCCGCACCGTGTCGCGGACCGGATCGGAGACGCAGCCTCCGGCATTTGTTGCAGCGAGGGAGACAACATAGGTGCCGGGCAGGCTGTATCGCTTCACCGGATTTCGGCTGGTAGAGACGGTGCCATCGCCGAATGTCCATGCCCAGCCGGTGATCGTGCTGCCGGCATCGGTGCTGCGATCCGAGAACCGGGTATCCACACCCTGACAGATATTGCGGGCGTCAACAGATAAAGCGGCGACAGGCTTGCCAAAGAAGGCGCCGAATGATTGGCGTGCTGAATCCACGCAACCCTTTCCGGAAGTCGCCGTCAGTTTCACTGAGTAGGTACCGATCGTGCTGTAGATCCGCGAGCCATTGACAGTGGTGGAAGTGGGACTGCCATCTCCGAAATCCCAAACATGCGAAAGGCCGGAATTATCCCCGACGGTGGATGTATTGGTAAATACAGCAGGGTTACCCGGGAAACAAACGGAAGTGGGTAGTGTGAAGGCTACTTTAGGGGTGGGGCTGACCAGGACCGTCTGTTCGGCGGGCAGGCTCACACAGCCCAGCAGACTTTTCGTGACCAGGGTGATCTTGTAGGTACCCGCAGCGGCATACACATGGTTGAACGCATTGCCATTGGAGGATGACGGGGTATTGCCATCAGCGAGATCCCACTGCCAGCTGGCGATGGCCCCGGACGGGATCGTAGCGCTGTTGGTAATGGTTACCTGCTTACCGGCGCATATGCCCGCGGTGACGGAGAACGAGGATACCGGTCGTGGGTATACTTCCACGGTCTGAGCAATGGAATCCGTGCAACCACCCGCAGAGGTGAACACAAACCAGATCGTATGGGTGCCGCTACCTGCAACGGTCGGATCGAACATACCGGCAGCGTTGGTCCCGGGGCCCTTGTAGATACCCGTCCCGTTGACACCGTTCGTAACCTGACCACGTGCGATGGTTGCGGAGGGGGTGCCTTCACAAACCGGTGTCAGGGATCCGAAAGTGAGCACCGGCTTGAGTCCGAAAGTATAATTGACCGTGGTATCCTTCGCACAGCCCTTAGCAGAGGTCGCCGTCAGTTTGACGGCGTAGGCACCCTCCCGGAAATCATGTGACGGGTCCTTTGAAGTAGATGTATTGGGATTGCCGGGGGTTGCATTGGCGTCTCCGAAATTCCAAAGCCAGGTGAGGGCAAGGCCATCCGGCGCCTGACTGAGATTGGAGAAATTGACCCGTCCATTGGGTTCCAGGCAAGCTCCCCCCGGGATCGTGAACACGGCCTTGGGTGAGGCATTCACCCTGATCGTCTGGGAAATGGAGTCGGTACAGCCGCCTGCCGTTGTGAAGAGATACCAAATTGTATGGTTGCCAAATCCCGCCCCTTTGGGATCGAAAAAGCCGGAAACCATTCCAGGCCCCTTGTAATTACCGTTACCGGCAACCCCATTTGTGACACTGGCGAAGGCGGCAGATACAGGAGCGGTGGATTCGCAAAGTTCCGACAGCGTAGAAGCCTGCAATACCGGTCGCAGCGCAAACTTTGCCACTACGATCGTGTCATCAGCACAGCCAGATATGCCCGTCGCCGTCAGTTTGATGTTAAAAGTACCTTCCGCATAATCATGCGAGGGATCCTTCAGCGTGGAAGTGTTCGGATTTCCCGGCGTGGCGGATGCATCTCCGAAATTCCATGCATAGGTCAGTGCCTGATTGTCGGCCACCAGGGTGGTGTTTGTGAAATTCACCCGACCGTTTGCCGGCAGACAGCCGGGCGCGGGAATGGTAAAAGCCGCCACAGGATTGGCGTTGATCTGGAGGGTTTGGGAGATGGAGTCGGTACAGCCGCCATTGGTGGTGTATTCGTACCAGATCGTGTGTGTACCCGGACCGGCAATACGTGGGTCAAAACTGCCGTTGGAACTTGTACCCGGACCTCGATAGACAAAAGAACCCGCGAGTCCGTTGGTGACCCGTCCCTTGGCAATCGTGAAGGAGGCCGACTGCTGACATATCGGCGTCAGCGGGTCAAAAGCAAGCACCGGCTTCAGGTTCATCTTTGCGGTGATGATCGTATCCCTGGCACAGCCATGGAAATTGGTCGCCGTCAATTTGATATTGTAGGTCCCCTCCCGGAAATCGTGCGTGGGATCCTTGATCGTCGACGTGTTGGGATTGGATGGGGTGGCGTTCGCATCACCGAAATCCCACAAATACGTGAGCGACTGATTATCGGGGCTCACGGAAGTGCCGGTAAACCTCACCCGGCCATCCGGTGGCAGACAACCTGCTGCAGCGATGGTAAAGGAGGCAACTGGACTTGCCCACACCCGAATGGTGGTGGACACTGAATCCTCGCAGTTATCGGCCGTTTTGAATACATATATAATGGTATGCAATCCGGGTCCGGCCGTTTTGGGATCGAACTGTCCGGCTGCGGTGGTGCCCGGCCCTTTATAGGTGCCCGTGCCCGTGACCCCGTTCGATACCGTGGCCTTGGCGATCGACAATGCCGGGGCCGACTGGCAGACGGAATCCAGCCTGGCAAAGGTGAGGGCCGGTTTCAGCTTGAACGTAAGTGACATCACCGTGTCCTTCGTACAACCCCTGGCCGTTACCCCGGTAAGTTTAATGCTGTAGGTGCCGGATCGGTATAGATGACTGGTATCGACACCGCTGCCGGTGTTAGGATTCGTTGGTGTGGCCGCCGCATCCCCGAAATTCCATAACCAGTTGGCCATGGTCTGACCATCGGGCGTGGTACCCGTTGCCTTGAAGGTCACTTTCCCATCGGGAGCAATGCAGCCGTTGGCATCATTCGTGAAAGAGACGGATGGAAGTGCGTACACCACGATCTTCCTGGTGACGGTATCACTGATGCATGTTGGGCTCGAGCTCGATACATGCTTCACCGTGTATTCTCCGGGTGCGGGATAAAGGTATTGAAGGGTGGGCCCGGTCGTGGATATAGAATCCCGACCATTGCCGAACTGCCAGTACCATTTATTGACCGTGATGGCGGAGCTTGCGGTATCCCGGAACTGGAAACCGGTTCCCATGCAAACAGACTCCGGCGTGGTCACGAAACCCGCAGAGGGCTTATCACTGATCGTGACCGTTTTGATGGTGTCACTGGCACATCCGTCCCGGGTGACGACGCCGAACCTGATCGCATAGGATCCGGGGGGCAGCAGCGTATCCACCCTCGTACTGAGGACCCTCCGGTTTCCGGGCATGATCCATGCGAAGTCGCGGTTGACGTATCCGTTGGATGTCGTATCCTTCGCCCTGAAGAAGATCGTATCCCGTGTACAACCGGTGTGGGAGAAGGTGAAGTCTGCGGAGGGTTTGGCCTTCACGACGACGGGGATGGACAGGTCTTCGCGGGTATAACAGTTTTCGATCGAAGGGTGATAGCCGCTGATCGGGATGAAGATGGTATCTGCCTTGCTGAAGGTATATGTCCCCGGAAGCTCATAGCGCCAGTATCTGATGCCGTTGACATAGACGGTGTCCACCGGCACCGGGTTATCGACCCGGACATCCGTATTCGGAGATATGACAGACCCCAGCTTGCTGAGGTTCCAGTCGATCCGGGTCGGCTTATAGGCCGCCATCAGGGCCGACAATTTTACCGGCGTATTGATACAGGTAAAGGCATGTGCCTTGGCGGCGGTATCCGGGATGTTTTGCAAACCGCTCCTGGCCGAGAGGTTATTGATGAAGGTACCGGCATTGTACCCATAACTTTCGACACTCCCCAGTCCATAGGTGACAGCAGTGAACGCCGAATCACTGGAAGCGGTGGCCTGCCTGGCCTGGGCCGTCCATCTTTTCACTACGACCGTATAACCTGCTGCGTTCGGGTGAGGATAAGTGTGGTCGAAAGCAGGACTGCCGTCGATCCGAAGGGATGACACGCCGGCCGTCGGAATGACCAGGGTCAGGTAGTTGACCGTAATGGCCTCCCGGGTGTTCCGATAGAATCCCACCCGTTTGATGCCCTGTTCGACGGGACTCAGATAGATCATCTCCGGATCTCCGAGACTACCATTCAGACAGCTTCCCCCCGTCATGTACTGGGCCACCATGATGGGTTTGTCGGCCACGATCTCGTCTGCTGTATTGCTCTCGAAAAAATAGAAAGAATTCCGCTGCAGTCCGGTCAGTGCCACGCCGTTTCGGGTGACCACCGTTGTCGGGTCCTTGACCAATACGCGAAAAGAGTTGCGCTGGAAAGTTGAAGCGCCATTGGAACTCGAGAGCGGTGCCGTCAGGTAACGCTTACCCCAGGATTGCGTGGGGAAGCATTGCTGGTTATCGTTGTCGCCACCACCGCTTCCGCATGAGATCGGATTAGACGTACGGCTGCTTCCCGAGAAAACTGCCACGGGATAACAATCGCCGGAAGCATTGGCAACGGAGCGGAATCTCGTACCGGTCAATTCCAGGGAGGTGCTGCCCCCTGTCAGGTTGGCACCGATCACCTGATAGATCTGTCCCCTACTGAGATTGACCCGGAACGGAACATTGGCCGGCTTTCCGGTGCGTGTCTGGACCGAAGGCGTGATCTCCACTACGGTATTGTCATAAGCAGCCACGACATATGCCCAGGAAAAGCAATTGGGTTGATATACTTGAGTACTATTTAGGGAATAATATTGATGACCATAGGTTTCCACGGGGATGAGCATGGTTGCTCCGGAAGATGCGCTGCCGAATGTATGCGAGTATGCTACGATGGGAACATCACTTTCGATGTGGATCGATAGGTCGTACAACCCCTCACCGCCCGTACCTCCGAAGCTGGGGGGCAGGTCGTACAACCGGCAATCCAGCGTGCCGGCCTTTGGCATGAAATCCGAGGCGATAACGGTATTGGCAGGTACCGGATAGGTTTTTACCAGGGTGCCTGCACGACCTTTTACGGTCACTTTGACACTGGCTGCCTGTTCGGCACTAAAATAAAGCACCATTTCCTGTGTATTGCTTTGTCCCGGCTCCATGAACTGGTGATGTCCATAGCCGACCCAAAACTCCCGTCCCCGGTTGGAAAGGTTCTGTGCAGAACCTTTCCAACTCAGGAACAGGGTCAATACCATCCATATAAAAAGCCTCTTATGATCCATCTCCGGCAACGGTGCAGCGCAGGTTTATATTATCTCACCAGGTTCACGGAACCCTTGCGGATGACCCGTTCTCCATTATTCTTCACGATCTCGGCGACGAACATGTATACCCCGCTCGGCTGTTCCTTGCCTCCCTGGGTACCATTCCATCCTGTCATCAGGTTGGAGGATTCGAAGACCTTTTCTCCCCACTGATTGAACACCATGACCTTGAGTGTACGTACCACGTTGCTATAGCCTCTCCAGACATCATTCTTGCCGTCGCCGTTCGGTGAGAAGGCGTTCGGGAAGTAGATCTCATCTGTGCGTGTCTGTCCGCTGACCGGTGCCGACACAGCCGGCAGACAGCCACCGATTGCCCGGACCTGGAGGGTAACGGTAGCTCCAAGTTGCAGACCGGATACCACATGGGTCAGTCCCGTAGCACCGGAAGACGGTGTCGCCCAGGTAGTACCTCCATTGGTAGTCACCTCATAGCCCGTAGCGTTCGGCACCGCCGCCCAGCGGAAGTACACCGTATTGGTGGTCACCGAGTCGACTACCGCAACAGGATTGGTCAATACCGGCCTGATGGCAGCCGTTGCCCGGTCACGGGTGCTGCTCAAGCAACTCAGTGCCAATGCCTGCAGATAGATATTCACAGTACCCGTGACATTGTTCACCGTATAGGAAGTACCTGTGGCCAGGGCCGTTCCACCACTTGCCTGGCTATACCAGCTATACTGGGTGCCGGTAGCCGGATTGCGCACCGTGAAATTCGCCGGAGAGCCGGAGCAGACGAAGACGGTATCCTGCAGGATATCTGGTACCGGTCTGGCATTGATGGTCACAGACTTGGTGGTATCACCCACGCAACCATCGGAGCTCACCGCCTTGAGGTTCACGCTGTACGTACCGGCTACAGGGTACAACTTGTTCGGACTCCGCTCGTTGGAGGTCGTGTTATCACCGAAGTTGTAAGTCCATGATGTCACGGTGGCGCCACTGTATGGCGTTGACAGGCCACTGAATTGCACGGCATCACCCTGACAGTAAGTGGAATTCACAAGGAAATTCGTCACTGGAGCCGGCTTCACTTCGATCTGGAGGGAGAGTTCCAGAGAGCCGCCGCATCCTTCGATGTTCGGGTCGAAGATGGTGACCGGAACATTGACCACACCGATCTGATTGAAGACATAATCCTGAGCCAGTATATAAGTATAGTACTTCTTGCCACCGATCACCGTGCTGTCGGTCGGTACCGGATTGTTCTGGGTGACATCCAGATTTGGCGTCACGCCGGATACGCGGCTCATGTTCCAGACGATCTTGGTAGGACGGGCCGTCAGCACCATCTTCATACGGAAGGGCGCGCCCTTACAGGTGTAATTGCTGCTGGCCGCCGTGTTGAAGACGTTGTTGAAGGAGATCGTCGCGCTCAGATTGCGTACCAGTGTACCGGCATTGTAACCATAACTTTCCACACTGCCCAGGCCATAGGTGATGGCGGTGAAGGCCGAGTCGCTCGTTACGGTATGCTGTCCGGCCGCGCCGCCCAGGTCATGGCGTACGCAGGTGTACCCTGTCAGACCCGGGTGCGGGAAGGTATGCGTGAAGGTGCTGGCACCATCGATCCGCAGGCTGGAGAGTCCGGCCGTCGGGATCACAATGTTCACATGGTTCGAAGTGATCGCGGAGTTGTTGGTATTGTAGAACTGTACCGACTTGATGCCCTGTTCGATGGGACTGATGTACATCATCTCCGGATCTCCGTTGCCGGAAGCCGTGACACCCGGGCATTCATTGGCACTGGTCGACACCATGTATTGAGCCATGAGTACCGGCTTGTCGGCTTCCACGTAAACGGCAGAACCATTGCCCGCGCCTTCCGGGGTACTGAATTCGTAGAAGTTGCCGGGCGTACGCAGGGATGCAACAGGCAACAGGGTGCCATTGAGCCGGACCTGAGTCGTCGGATCCTTCACCATCACCCGATAGATGTTCGAGTTGTACACGGTGTTGGAGTTGGAGTTGGCCGAAGCGAAGGTCAGGTACTTCTGTCCCCATGCTGTCCGTGGGAATACCTGCTGGATGAAGTTATCGCCATTGGATGTGTAGCAGATGGCCGTGCGGCTGCTGCCGGAGAACACCGCGATCGGATAGCACCTGCCACTGGCATTGGCGATGGAGCGAACGACGGTTCCCGTCATATCCGTACCTGCTGATCCGCTGGTAGTACCCATGACATTATAGACCTGTCCGCGGTTGAGGTATACCTGGAATGGTACCCCGGCCGGCCGACCACCTCTCGTGGTTACCGCAGGTGTGATCTCCACCAGGGTGCTGTCGCGGTCGGCGATCACCATCGTCCAGGAATAGGTATCGGAACTATAGTATTGCTTGTAGTTGAGCGAGGTATACTCGTAGCCATAGGCTCCAACGGGAAGCAACATGCCTGCGCCGGAGTTTGCTCCATCATATATATGTGCGTAGGCTACGATGGGCTTGTCGCTGGTGATGCTGATGCCACGATTGTACAAGCCTTCGTTCAGGATACGGGCATCCACAAAACCGGCCTTGGGAATTTCATCACTCACTTTCACGCTGTTGGCCGGGATGGCATAAGTGCGCGACCAGTTGGTGCCATTGATCCGAACCGTCACATTGGAAGAGTCGGTGGCACTGAGATACAGGAGCATCGACTGGCTGTTGGAGCTGAAGCCCTGGTGATGTCCGTAGGCTACCCAGAAACGGGTGCCGCGGTTGGATGTATCCGTCATGAAACTCGGTGCCACGTTGGAGGCGGAGGGCGGGATGACGCCATCCGTAGAGCCTGTGAACCGACCAAGGAAGTTCAGATTTCCTTCGGTCAGCGTATTATCGAAGGTCTCGGCAACACTGTTGGCGGATACCAGCCAGGTGCCGGCCGGAACGGTACGTGCCAGTTTGGCGGCACGCTCATCACCAATGTCACGCAGCCAGGGCTCGAAATAGAACTGCTTCATGGTGAAATTCGTCGGGGCACTGCCGCTGGTGCGTACATCGTTGTAAGAGTACATCGACTTCTGACCTGTCGCCAGGGCAGGCGGGATGACGCCGGAATAGCGCTGTACCTTGACATCCGAAGGCACGGTGGAACCGGTCGCCCAACGGATGGTCTGAACCGTATCCGTTCCGAAATAGAATACCTGGGTGGCTCCGGCAGCCGGTATGGCGGGCGTTCCGCTCAATACGGGAGGCTGGACCGTGGGGAGGAATTCGTAGGCTCCGAGGTCAGGCACGCCTGCGGTAAGCGTTGTTGGGCGGAGAGTGCCATTGATATCACGATCATTCCCTTCCAGTTGTTCTCCGCGACCATGCATGGCCCACACAGTGGAATCTGTCAGTACCGGTTGCAGGAAGTTACCCGAAACCGCAGGTCTGATCACAATGGAATTGTAATCCCAGAATTCTGCATCCTTCCAGGCCTGCAGGGTGGCGTAGTTGGTCGTATTCTTGCGCATGAGCGTGGTGCCGCCCGTGAAGTACAAATTGAAGTCGCTGTAGATCGGCCCCGTGGAGCTGTGCAGGTATGCTATACCATTGGCATCGTGGAAGAACACGTTGTTCCGGATATCGATGGGTCCGTCCGTGGCAGACGTATGCGCAAAGGCTCCCGCTATATTCGTGGTGCCCGCAGCAGGTGATGCACTCCGGATCGTATTGTTATGGATCTTGAGGGCGCCTGTACCTGCTGTGCTGTAGAAGGCATAGCTGCTGGTGCCGGAGGTCCTGGTATTGACCACATTATTGCGGATGACACCATGGCTGCTGGAACTTGCATAGAAACCATACTGAGTGCCGGTGGACAGGGCCGTGGACAGCACCCGATTGTTCGACATGCTGCCATTGTAGTTGGCGCCGTTCATGCTGGTCATGAACATACCGTATGTAAAGGCAGACATCGCTCCGATGCTTACATCATTGCCGTTCACCTGATAAGCAGAATCTATATTGGAAATATAGATGCCGTAGTTGGTGCCTGTGGTTCGGGGAGCGGCCAGGGTGACCCTGTTCTTCGAGACAGATGAATAGAGCATGTTCAGCACGTTGATGTTCCGGCTGAAGGCCCCTGTCACCGTATTGCTGTCGATCGATATATACTCAGGATACTCCAATGTCGAACCGGTCATGTTGATGGTGAAGTCACCGCCAGACAATGTATTGCCCCTGATCACCACATTGCGACCGGTGAGCCCGCCGCTGAAGATGGCAGCCTTGGCAGTGCTTGTGACGGTTGTGGCCGGTGTGGTGATGATGCAATTCAGGATGCTATCATGTGATGCGGTATTTTCCAGCACAACGGTACGACCATTGGTGGTGCTCTGAGCGTTGATCGTCATGCTCCGGAACGTGATGAAGCTCGCAGAATCAAGCATGAGCACATAGTTGGCCGCGGCGGATGCATTCGCCTGCAATGTTACGGAAGCGGGGTTGCCGTTGGCTGACTGGAAGGTGATGCGGTTCACGTTGGAGGCTCCTGTGATCCGCTTGATCAGTACCTGCTCATTATAGGTGCCGGCGACCACATTGAAGGTAACGGGCGCGGCAATGCCGCACTGCATTACAGCGACTGCAGCATTGAAATTATTGAAGTTCGTGCCCGTCGGATAGGTGGTGGGTTGTGCGTTGTTGATCGTATAGGTACCTCCCGGGAAAGGCGGGTTCATGGTCACCTGCACTGAAGTGCTGGTGGCTGACTGGCCGGAGCATGTCACCACACAACGATAGAAGCCGGATCTGCTGGCCTCGATGACCGTGTCTGCGAACAACAATGGGTTACCCACATTGGTCCACGGGCCTGCTGCCGTGGCAGCCACTTGCCACTGATAGGTTTGGCCTGATCCGAAACTTTCACCATTCAGATCGAGTGCAATGGGGGTTCCGATGCAGAAGTTGACATTCGGGGTGGCCGTGGCCGTACCCGCTGTCGGCGGAGTCGTACAAGGCGGCACGGTGAATTCCCATGCCCCGGGATCAGGCGTCGTCGCATTCCGGGCTGCCCCGGTGATGTCGACGGTAACACTGGTGACGGGCGCACCCTTATTGTCGATAACAGGCGTACGAGGCCTCAGATCTCCGGTAGCAGGACTGGTAAAGAGCGGATTACCGAATACGGAGTTGGCATCCCCGTTGGTGGCTGTCTGCCAGGCCGCCAGCGTCGTGCGATTGGCTCCGTTGTATCCTACATGTGCGGATGGCCCTTCTACAAAGAACGCGTTATGGTTAGAGGGCAGCTCTGTACCGGCAAACATATAGATGCCAAATTTCGAACCGCTTCCCGCACGACGCATGCTGAAGATATTATTGCGCAATGCAACACCGGTAGTGGTCGACGAATGGTAATATCCATATGATGCCGCGGTGACAGCCTGGGTTGTCGTAATATCCACAGTGTTGTAATGGATAAGGGTGTTATCCGATCCACTGTTGTAAATGGCATAGATCGTTCCCAGTCCGTTCATGTTATAGATCGCATTGTTGGCGATGATGTTCGGATTGGTAGCATCTCCATCGGATCCGGACAGATAGATAGGATAGGCCCCGGAGGTAGAGGTCTGCGCTGCGCCAAATGGATTATGGAATCGGTTGCCGATGACCTTCAGCCCCGGGTTGATCCCGGCGGCATAAACAGCGTAGTAGGTCGTCACGACATCACGCGTGGGCCGCGAGAATTCATTGCCCTGTACCAGGGTATTGTTGGCGTAATACAGATCGACCCCATCCAGATAGTAGTCCTGGATGATGTTCCCGATCAGACGGTTATTGGTGACCGGTGTAGCCGATGCTCCGTATATCGGGAAGGCTACATAACCACCAATGATCACGTTGCGATCAAAAAGGTTGTGATCCGTGCCCGCGTCACCAGAAGCGGTGGAGGATGGGCCGACGGACAGGACAATGCCGGCATAGTTGGTTGAGGCTTGCGTCTTGTCAACTTCGACGCGGCACTTCCGGAACACGTTCGAATCCGCATTGTTGCGGAGGTGAACGCCATAACCGAACTCCGTGGAGGTGGCACCCAGTGCCACGATGCGCAGACTGTCGAATATCTGGTGATCTGTGCCGTTCAATTTGATCGTCGCGCGCTCATCTGTGTTGGTGGACAGATACTGGATCGCATTTCCATTGCCGTTCCAGGTCACGGTGTTGGTGGCAGATGCCCCCTGGATCGGATCCATGATCAGCTGTTCGACATAGGGACCGCTACCCGGCACGACGTTGAACACGATCGGTCCGTTGATGCCGCATCGCAGGGCATAGTAAGCATCGGAAAAGCTGTTGAAATTCGTACCACCGGTAGGTTGAGCCTTATTGATGGTATAGGTTCCTCCGGGGAAGAACGCATTCACCGTCACCTGCAGCGCAGTTGAATAAGCCGTCTGACCGGTACAGATCACAGCACAGCGATAGAAGATGGTCGCGGAGGGATTGACCGTCAGACCGGGCGTATTCAGCACCCCGCCGATATTGGTCCATGGACCTGCTGCTGTGGCGGATGACTGCCACTGGTAGGTCTGACCTGCGCCGAAGGAGTTGCCGGATAGTCCAAGGGTAACTGCCTCATTCGGGCAAACCGAACCGCTAATGCTGGACGTAGTTGTACCGG
>CANHUK010000005.1 GCA_947463755.1 Chitinophagaceae bacterium | reverse complement strand
TCCGCACAATCCAAAAAGGATGTCCATGCCCGGTCCATTCTGATCGATACGCACAACGACTTCCCCAGTAACGGGGTCAGCAACGGACAGCTTTTCGATTCGGATCTTCGGGGCAAGGCCCACTCCGATCTCGGCCGCATGAAGGAAGGAGGAGTAGATATCCAGATCTTTTCGATCTTCTGCGGCGGAGAACAGGTGAACCCCTACGCATGGGCGCATCGTGAAATCGACTCCGTACAGGCCTGGGTGGAACGCAACCCCGGCAGGATGACATGGGTGAAAAATAGCGACGATCTCACCGGGGCCGTGAAAAAGGGCAAATTAGGTACCATGCTCGGTGTGGAAGGCGGACATATGATCGAGGATGACCTGGCCAAACTGGATACCCTCTTTCAACGCGGCGTCCGATATATGACACTGACCTGGAACAATTCCACCACCTGGGCCAGTTCGGCACTGGACGAAACCACCCGTCCCGGGTCACTCAAACAAATGGGATTAAGCGAATTCGGTAAGTCCGTCGTCCGCCGCATGAACGAACTCGGCATGATCGTCGACGTATCTCATAACGGGGAGAAGACCTTCTGGGATGTCATTGCACTGACCAGCAAACCCATCATCGCCTCGCACAGCTCTGCATACGCCCTCTGCCCGCATCGCCGAAACCTGAAGGACGACCAGCTCCGCGCCATCGCGCGCAATGGCGGCGTGGTGCATGTCAACTTTTACGCCGGTTTCATTGATAGTACGTACGAAGAGAAAGCCGGTCAGTTCCGCAAGCGCGAAAGCGCCAGGGTCGACAGCCTCATCCGGACCGGCATGCAGCCCGACTACGCCCGCATCAACGTTGCGCGCGAAGATGCGGACGAATACCTGAAGATCCGGCCATCCATCTCCCTGCTGCTCGATCACATCGATCACATCGTGAAGATCGCCGGCATCGATCATGTGGGACTGGGTTCCGACTTTGACGGCATCGAGGCACCTCCCCGCGAACTCAATGGGGTAGAGGATTTCCCGAAGATCACGGAGGGGCTCAGGCAAAGAGGATATACGGCAAAGGACATCCGAAAGATCCTCGGGGAAAATTTCATCCGGGTCCTGAAAGCGAACGAACAGCGCTGAGCAGGGCTATTGCAGCATCGGTCCGAGTACCCGCCAGACATTCTCCGCTAATAATCGGTGACCCTGCGCGGTAGGGTGGATGCCGTCTGCCTGATTCAGGACGGGATCCCCCGCCACCCCTTCCAGCAGAAAAGGAACCAGTTTCATGCGATTTTTAGTGGCCAGGTCCGGAAAAACAACCCGGAAACTATCGGTAAAGGCTTTTCCCATATTCGGCGGCGCCTGCATGCCAACCATCACCAGCGACGCTTCAGGGTGTAAGCCCCGCATCTGATCGATGATGGATTGCAGGTTTTTGCGGGTTTCTGCAGGAGAAATACCCCGCAAACCGTCATTGGCACCCAATTCCAGCACCATGATATCGACGGGCTGGCGACCAGCCACCCATTCGATCCGACCGGCCCCTCCGGCTGAGGTTTCACCACTGAGCCCGGAGGCCACCACCTCCCAAGGCAATCCGAGCGAGTCGATGGTCTGCTGGATGCGGCCGGGAAAGGCCTGAGCCGGATCTTCCAGTCCGTAACCGGCCGTCAGGCTGTCACCGAAAAAAAGGATACGCTTGCGGGAAGCAACGGCCTTCCCGGTCCCTTTTTCAGTCTCCGGGTCGGCTCTTTCTGAGCCCTTGCCGGGTCCATCTGCACAGGAAAACAGACAGATCAGTATCCAACTTACGAACAGCGTTTGCTTTTTCATGTTTGATCCTTGGAAATAAGGCGCTTTCCGGCGCATCCTTCAAAATTGAGGTAATTTTATGTCTTAAACAGCGCGGAAAGCCGCAGGAAGCGTTCGAATTTGCATTTGAACCCGTCGGCAGTTCTGCCGATTCCAGGGTGAATGCACAGGAAAGCTTCCGGTAACGGACCACCTGCCAAATTTGATTTTTCCATGGATACCATCCTTTCTCTTTCCCACGTCTCTAAGGCCTACGGACATGGCGAACACCGGCTGAAGGTGCTCGACGACATCCATTTCGATATCCATTCCGGCGATACGGTAGCCATCATCGGACCCAGCGGCAGCGGCAAGACCACCTTGCTGGGTCTTTGTGCAGGGCTGGACCGTCCAACCGAGGGCAGCATCCAACTCAATAACATCTCACTGGAATCTTTGGATGAAGATCGTCGTGCAAGGGTGCGGAACGAATTCGTGGGATTTGTTTTCCAGAACTTCCAGCTGCTGCCTACGCTGACGGCCCTTGAAAACGTGATGGTGCCGATGGAACTGCAGGGATTGAAAAACATCCGTTCGCATGCCCTGGATCTCCTGGCCAAGGTAGGACTCGCGAACAGGAAAGACCACTATCCCGTCCAGCTCAGCGGTGGCGAGCAACAACGTGTGTCCATCGCGAGGGCCTTCTCCAACCGGCCCCGGATCCTCTTCGCTGACGAACCCACAGGCAACCTGGATGCAGAAAACAGCGAACTCATCGAAAAGTTGCTGTTCGACCTGAACCGGGAGGCCGGCACCACCCTCATTGTAGTGACACACAACCCGGAACTGGCAGCGAAAACCGGGCGGATCATTGCCCTGAAAGGCGGGAAAGTGGTCTCTGATCTTGCCACAGACCGGCAAACAGCATCCATCTGAACCGCATTAACACCCTCACATGATTGGATCTTCCAGACAGTCCGGTCCCTCGGTCGCATGGCTGCTCAGCATGGCCTGGCGCGATAGTCGCCGGAACCGGTCGAGACTCTTCCTCTTCATCTCATCCATCATCCTTGGCATTGCAGCACTGGTTTCGGTGCAATCGCTGAGCGACAGCCTCCGGTCCGAGATCGAACGACAGGCAGCAGAACTGGTGGGTGCAGACATCGTCATCTCCGGTAACAAACCCCTCAACGAAAACATCGGTAAACTTGCCGACTCCCTGGGAGATCGCCGGGCCGCCCAGAAAAGCTTCCCGTCCATGGCCCTGTTCCTCAGATCAGGAGGTGCAAGGCTGGTACAAGTGCGGGCATTGGAAGGGGATTTCCCTTTCTACGGACAACTCAAGACGATCCCGGCCTCGGCCGGCAGGAGTTTCCGCAATCAACAGGAGATCCTGGTGGACAAGGGCCTGCTGCTGCAGTTTGATGGTAAAGTGGGTGACTCCGTGCAATTGGGGATGACTGTGTTCCGGATCGCAGGAATGCTTGAATCGGCACCCGGACAAACGGGTCTCACCAGTGCGGTGGCACCCGTGATCTTCATGCCGATGCGATACCTGCCCGGCACCGGTCTCGAACAGTTCGGCAGCAGGATCAATCATTCCCGCTTTATCAAATTCGACCGGAAAACGGATATCACATCACTGACGGAACGCATCGAAGACCGCATCGAGGAAGCCGGCTACGAACTCACCACCATCGAGCGACAACAGGAACAGACCAGCCGCTCCTTCCGGGATGTCGGACGATTCCTCTCGCTCATCGGTTTCGTGGCCCTGCTGCTGGGCTGCATCGGCGTAGCCAGCGCCATTCATGTGTACATCCGGGAAAAGATCGGAACCATCGCGATCCTGCGATGCCTGGGTGCCACATCGCGTCAGGCCTTTCTGATCTATCTGTTCCAGATCCTGGCCTTTGGTGGGCTGGGGTCTCTGGCAGGGTCGGTGCTGGGATCCGCCCTCCAGTTCTACCTGCCTGTGCTGTTGAAAGATATCCTGCCCGTGAGCGTGGAAGCCAGGATCTCCTGGCAGGCCATCGGGTCGGGATTGGGCCTTGGACTGATCATCTCAATACTATTTGCGCTGGCCCCGCTGTTGTCCATCCGTCGTATTTCTCCGCTGAACACGCTGCGCATGGAATTCCAGGCCGACAAGGGGGATCGACTGACCAGTCTGCTGGTGTACCTCCTCATGCTGGCCTTCATCTGGGGCTTTAGCTGGCTGCAGATCCGGCAAGTACTGCCCTCACTATACTTCACGCTGGCGATCGTTGTTGCCTTCCTGGTGCTGGCAGGGTTCGCCCGGCTGTTGATGTGGGCGGTGAAAAAATTCTTCCCCGGAGGCTGGCCCTATGTTTGGCGTCAAGGCCTGGCCAACCTCTATCGACCCCAGAACCAAACGCTGGTCTTGCTCATGTCCATCGGCCTGGGCACGGCACTTTTTTGCACGGTGCTCTTCATCCAGACGATCCTGCTCGACAGAGTGAAGGTCTCCACTTCCGGAGCCCAGCCAAACATTGTAGTTTTCGACATCCAGGAAACCCAGCGCGACTCCATCGTAGCCATTTCAAAGCGGGAGGGACTGGATGTTTCCGGAACGGTGCCCATCGTGACCATGCGGTTGAAGTCTGTGAATCGGATCAATATCGATAGCCTGCGAAGGGATTCAAGCCTGCCCATGAGACCCTGGCTATTCAACCGCGAGTACCGGGTAACGTACAGGGATACCCTGGTGTCTTCCGAACGGATCCGAAAGGGAACATGGACAGGCGTCTGGAAAGATAAGTCGCAACCGCCCGGGATATCCGTGGAAGAAGGACTGGCAAAACGCAACGGCATCCGCATCGGAGACACGCTGACCTTTGATGTGCAGGGTACGCCCATGGCGACCATCGTGGGCAGTCTGCGGCAGGTGGAATGGAACCGCATCCAGACGAATTTCCTGGTACTCTTCCCGGCAGGGGTACTGGAAAAAGCACCAAAATTCCATGTTCTCGTGAGTCGCGTTGAGTCACCCGAACACTCCGCCAGGTACCAGCAGGCCGTGGTGAAAGCCTTTCCGAATGTCTCCATCATAGACCTGGGGTTGGTCCTGGATGTCGTATCCGCCCTGCTCGACAAGATCGGTTTCGTCATTCGCTTCATGGCCTTGTATTGCATGGCCACGGGGATCGTCGTGCTCATCGCATCCGTACTCATCAGTAAATACCAGCGGATACGTGAAAGTGTGCTGCTGCGCACCATCGGGGCCAGTCGCCGGCAGATCCTTGCGATCACCGCCATCGAATACCTGATGCTGGGGGCCCTGGCGGCGCTGACAGGCATACTGCTGGCCATGGGCGGCAGCTGGATCCTGGCAGAACAGGTCTTCGACACCACGTTCCGGCCGGATTGGCTGCCCGTGCTCGGCGTGTTCGCCGGCGTATGCCTGCTCACGGTCGGGATCGGCATGACCAACAGCCGACAGGTGGTGAACCGACCACCACTCGAAGTCTTGCGGGATGCCTCATGAGCCCAATGAACCCATCAATTCATGACCTATGTACCGAAAGAAACCCGATGTGGATGTCCTCAACGATGTGATCCTCCTCGCCATCGATCACTATCCGGACAATGCATTCCTCAAGGGGCTGTACCGGCAATACCATGACTTGGGCGGGCTGAGCCGCAAGCAAATGGAGGGTCTCCTGGGCAAGGCAGAAAAGGTACCCGCCATCACGGACGCCCAAAGAGCCACCCTGGAAGCGGAGATCCGCAAAAAACCATATCGCTTCAGATCAGAAGCGCCGGTACATTCTCCCATCTATGAGAAAGATGAATCCGCCGGGAAATTGATCCGGGATATCCTCGAGAAATACCCGGAACACCGGATGGTGAAGATCCTGGGGCAGAAAATTGAGAAGATGGAACCATTGACACCCGTAGAACGGCAGGAACTCGAACGATTTCACCGATTGCTGGTGAAACCTTCCTCCGACTGAGCCAGGCAAAGTACGTGGATGTTCCTGCCCGGCTCAGGTTCATATTGACGTCGTAAGCGAACGAAGGGCAGCAGATCA
Source organism: Chitinophagaceae bacterium (assembly GCA_947463755.1). Classification (GTDB taxonomy): domain Bacteria; phylum Bacteroidota; class Bacteroidia; order Chitinophagales; family Chitinophagaceae; genus Pollutibacter. Next base: position 8,936 of record CANHUK010000005.1, on the reverse strand, counting down.
TTCAAGAGGTCGGCCGCCACGATGCGTTCCGGCGTCGACAAAATGATGGAAACACCCGCCTTCAGCAATCGATCGAATAGCACGCGCAGATCATCCAGGTCGTCCGGATCATAGTTCACGTCGCTCAGCAGGACCAGGTCGTAAGGCAGTTCAGACGGAAGATGCTTCCAGTCGATCACCATTGTTTGGACATTGCGGATGTGGTTCCGTTCGACGGATGCCTGTGCCAGGGCCATCGCCTCGGCGGACCGGTCGGAACAGCAGACGCTGGCCGCCATCTCCGCCACAAAAAGGGAAGGAAGCCCCAATCCGGCCGCGATCTCCAGTACGCGTTTCCCTTCAACCATCCATGGGGATTCCGCCAGCATTTCACAGATGGCGCGGGAAGCAGGCCAGAGATGTGCCCAATATGGAAACAGCACCTCCGTCCCCTGTTGGAGCTTCATGTCATATGCCGCCTTGACAGATCCGGCATCCGGCACATACAAGCCCACGGTTCTGTCAGCAAATCGCATGTTCCGCCATGCGCATGCGACCATCGACGAGGGCTTTGACTTATCTTCGGAAAAGACAATGAATTCCATGGAAGACATACGCAAAGGTGGGGTCCGCCGCCGACTCATGCAACTGGGCATCCTGATCCTGACGATGACACCGCTGTTGAGCCGGGGACAGTCGCCGGCAGAAATGAAGCGCTGGAGCGAGCGGGCAGCCCGCGTCGAGATCATCCGCGATACCTGGGGCGTGCCACATGTGTACGGAAAATCAGATGCGGATGCCGTCTTTGGATTGATCTACGCCCAGTGCGAGGATGATTTCCCGCGGGTGGAAATGAACTACGTGGAAAAACTGGGCAGACTCGCAGAGGTCAACGGGGAATCGGATATCTGGAAGGACCTCTATATCCGGCAGATCATCGATTCAGCGGGAGCCGTCGAAGATTATCGGAAGGGTCCGACCTGGCTGCGCGCATTGTTGGATGCCTGGGCGGACGGCATCAACTACTACCTCCAGCGCCACCCCGAAGTGAAACCGCGACTGCTGACGCATTTCAAGCCCTGGTATCCATTGCTTTGGACGGATGGCAGCATTGGCGCCATCAGCACAGGCAACCTCGGTGCACCGGATGTGAAGGCCTTCCATACCGGTCAGCGCGTGGCAAAAGTGAACTTACTCGAACAACAGTCGGTCAAAGAAACCCTGGGTTCCAATGGATTTGCCATCGCCCCTTCACTGTCCGCCTCCGGTCGCGCGATGTTGTACATCAACCCGCACACGACCTTCTACTTCCGGCCGGAAGTGCAGATGGTGAGTGAAGAAGGGTTGCACGCTTACGGCGCCGTCACCTGGGGACAATTTTTCATCTACCAGGGCTTCAACGAATACTGCGGTTGGATGCATACCTCCAGCAATGCCGACGTGTCCGACGTATACCGGGAGCAGATCCTGCGCCGCGACGGAAAGATCTTCTACCGATATGATGGAGCCGATCGACCCGTTACTGTCAAACCCATCGAAGTGAAATACCTGACCCCGGGAGGCGTCAAAAGCCGGGTGTTCACGACCTACGCTACCCATCACGGTCCGGTACTGGGCAAGGAAGACGAAAACACCTGGCTGAGTGTGAGATCTTACAACCGGGCGATGAACAGCCTGATCCAAAGCTGGATGCGCACAAAGGCCCGTGGGCTTGAGGACTATAAAAAGGTCATGGACCTGCGGGGTAATACGTCCAATAACACGGTCTTTGCTGATCGGAATGGCAACATCGCCTACTGGCATGGAAATTACATGCCGGTGCGGGACACAGCCTTCGACTGGGGTCGCCCCGTCGATGGCAGCACGCGGGCCACGGAATGGAAGGGATTACATGAGGCCGATGCCTGTGTCAAGGTCATCAACCCCGCCGGCGGTTGGATCCAGAACTGTAATTCCACCCCGTTCACCGCCGCAGGTCAGTGGAGTCCCGACAAACGTGTATATCCCCCCTACATGGCGCCGGATGGCGAAAATTTCAGGGGCGTGAATGCTGTGAGGGTCATGAAAGACCTTAAAAATGTTACCCTCGAGGGACTGATCGTGGCCGGCTATGATCGTCGGCTGACTGCCTTCGAAGTGCTGGTGCCCGCATTGTACGCCGCCTGGCAAAAACGCGGGGTAAACGCGGATACCCTCTCCCCTGACCTCGCATCGGCCATTGGACTGCTGGTCAACTGGAATTACCAATGCGATACGGCATCCGTAGCCACCACACTGGCGGTGGAATGGGGTCAGCGATTAAATCCCCTGCTGCAACGGGTGTACATCGAACAGGGAGAATCAGACCAGGTGAGCATCACAAAGCGGTTCGCTGCCACGGCCGATGCCCTGGAACTGCTCAGGCCGCTCTCCGCAGTGCTGCATGAGTTGAAAGCACAATTCGGAACCTGGCAGGTCAGTTGGGGTAGTTATAACCGATACCAGCGGCTGACCGGTGATATCCGGGAGATCTATGATGACCGGAAACCCAGTCTGCCCGTCGCATTCACCGCATCCACCTGGGGATGCCTGCCGGCCTATGTGAGCCGGAAGATGCCGGGTACATTGAAACGCTACGGCGTCAGCGGAAATAGTTTCGTCTGTGCCGTCGAATTCGGTCCGCGCATCCGCGCCCGTTCCGTCCTTGCCGGTGGGGTCAGCAATGATCCGACCTCCAGGCACTTCTCAGACCAGGCCGCCATGTACACCGAAGGCCGATTCAAGGAGGTCCTGTTCTACCGCGAAGATGTGCTCGCTGCTTCAGAAAAACGCTACAAGCCGGGAGAATAAGGATCAATACATTGATGGTCAATATGTTGAACTTGATTGCTCGATGGCTGTGGATGCCGATAAATTTTGAAATATGAAAAAAATTTATTATATTATATCATGGATCGGTCTGGCAGGCATCTGCTGTCTGACCCCGGTCGCCGGCCATGCACAGACTTCCCTGAAGGAAAAGCTGGAGGCGGCCATGGCAACAGAACCAACCTTCAGCGGGGTCGTACTTGTAGCAAAGAATGGACGGACGCTTTTCCATCAGGCGTATGGCATACGTGACATCAACACGGGTGAACGGCTGGGGCGGGATGATATCTTCGAACTGGCCTCAGTATCGAAACAATTCACGGCCAGCATCATCATCGGCTTAGCGGAGGCCGGCCGGCTCAGTTACGACGATCCGGTAGAGAAATTCGTCGACATCCCCTACCGGGGCATCCGGATCCGCCATCTGCTGAATCATACCAGCGGTCTCCCGGATTACCAGGCCGTCATGGACAAATACTGGGATAAATCGAAAGTGGCCGGAAATCCGGATATTCTGGCCTATCTGAAACGTTACACACCGCCTGCCCTATTCAAGCCGGGTGAGCGGTTCGAATACAGCAACACGGGATATGTAGTACTTGCAAGCATAGCAGAATCCGTCACGGGTATGGATTTCATCGAACTATGCCGCAGCCGCATTTTCAAGGCGACAGGTATGCGCGGGGCAGACATTCGAACGAATGAGGTAAAGAATAAGCTGAGTCGTTTCGCACGCGGACATGTATGGGTTGAGCACCGGCAGCGACTGGTTCGGGCCGATTCCTTTCCTTCTTCTGACTACACGATCTGGCTGGGAAACCGGAAGGGACCCGGACGTGTGAGTGCCCGCGCGAAGGATCTGCTGGCCTGGGATCGGGCGCTTCGGGAGGCCAAACTGCAAGGAACCAAGAGTGGCACGGAGGCCTGGCGCTCAGGGGTGCTGAACGATGGAACGGCAACCGGCTATGGATTTGGCTGGTTTCTGTCCAATACAGCGAAAGGTGAACGGGTGATCTGGCACGACGGCGACAACCCCGGTTACAAGACCATGTTCCGCCGGTATCCGGAGCGCGGCCACACCATCATCGTACTCAGCAATAACTATCCCGCAGGTTTCGATCCCCTGATCCAAAGACTGGAAGCGGCACTTTGAGCGAACTTCAGGATCGATCTCACTTGATCACACGGATCCGGTATTCCTGGATCAGCGGGGTCTTTTCCGGCGTCAGGGTGAAGTACACATCTGCCCGACCCCTTTCGCATTCGAGGGTGAACGTACCCCGCAGATTGTTTTCTGCCCGCATCGGACCCACCCGTCGGATGGCGCCGATCTGTCCGAAGATCTCTGCTGACTGGCGTTGCAGGAGAGGCAGTGTGTAATCCGGGAAGAAGTTTTCAGCGAAAATGCCGCTTTGTTCCGCCCCTTTCCAATCCGGGATGATCCGGACCAACTGCTCCATACGGGTTTGAAGGATGGGGGAAACGGGGATACTCAAAGGTTTCAGACCGGTCAGACGCACGAGCGTATCCAGGATCTGCATGGTCAGCACAGACATCGGGGAATACGTGCGGTTGCCGAGCGCGACGATCCCGAGTCCGTGTTCCGGCATGACCTGCCAGTGGCTGCCGAAACCGGGCAATCCCCCGCTGTGGCCAACGAAGGTCCTTCCTTCACAATCGCGCACCCATCTCAGTCCATAACAATAGGCCGCGGCCGTCGGACATACCCGTCCGCCGGGGAAGGTGTAATTGGGGTTCAGGGCACTGAAACGCCAGGGGTGCTGCATCTCCCGGATGGAAGCGCGGCGCACAGGTCCGGTCTCACGTGCATCAGATGGAGGCCATGCCGCCAGATGGAGATTCATGTAGGCTGCGAATTCATCGACAGAGGAGAGCATGCTCCCCATCGCACCCCAGGAACCATCGGGCGTATCGTGCAGGAGTTCTTCTTCCGTGAAGCGATCATCCTGGTACCGGTACCCATGCGCGAGCAGGCCTGGCGCAACATCAGCGTATTCCCAAGCGGCATGCCTCATCCCCAGCGGATTCCATATCTGCGCGCGGATGTATTGCTGATAGGGCTGACCGGACACGTTAGTAATGATCTTCCCGAGCATTGCGAACCCGAGATTGCTGTATTCATAGGCCGTACCGGGTGCCGTTGAAAAGCTGATGCCCTGTTTCAGAAAGGCGTTGAATTCGGCATCACTGTCCGCCAGCTGTCGATCCCCCCAGGGATTGTCTTCCGGAAAACCCGCTCCGTGGGTGAGCAGGTGACGGATGGTGACCGGCGCCGCATCCGTGGTCGGATATTTCAAGCCCTTCAGGGCAGGGATGTAACTTTCTGCCGGATCATCCAGTTGGAGTTTTCCGGCATCCCTGAGTTTGAGGATGGCCATGGCGGTGAAACTCTTGGACATGGAGGCAATACGGAAGACTGAGGCCGGGGTAACCGGCGTATTGCGTGACATATCCGTCACCCCAAGACTGATGGTATGCACCAGTTGTCCATTCGCTACCAGCCCTACCGAGACGCCGGGAATGTGGTGCTGTTTGGCGAAATCGGCACAGATCCGGTCGATCAGTGGAAAATGCGGACGGAGTTTAGCGATGACCGATGTATCCCCGGCCTGCACGGCCCATGTTAAGGATTGAAGTGCGAGGATGATCAGGGTTTGTTTCATGTTGTTGGATGGAGCGGTTTGGGGCGTCAGAAAGCCAGCAGTTTTTCTATGGTCGATTGCAGGCGATGTTTGGCCAAAAAGACATCTTCGAGTGCTCGGGCGAAGGGAACGGGACTGTCAAGACTGGCGCACCGCATCACGGGAGCATCCAGCCAACGGAAGCAGTGTTCTCCGATCCAGGCAGCGATCTCTCCGCCGAAGCCTCCGGTGAGGGTGTCTTCGTGGAGCACCAGCACGCGGCCGGTCCGGCGTACAGAGGCCTCAACGGATTCACTATCCCAGGGGAGCAGGGTCCGCAGGTCAACGAGGTCGATGGACAGGTTGGGATGGGCGTGCGCATATTCTTCAGCCCAGATCACTCCCATGCCATAGGTGATGATGCTCAGGTCGTTGCCGGTCAGCACCTGTCTGGCCTTCCCGATCGGAACAGTATGATATCCTTCCGGCACCATGCCCGTGAGACTGCGGTACATGGCCTTGTGCTCAAAGTACATGATGGGATTGGGATCGTCGAATGCTGCCAGCAGCAGTCCCTTGGCATCCGCAGGGGTCGCCGGGTAGACAACCTTCAATCCGGGGGTATGGGTGAACCAGGCCTCGTTGCTCTGGGAGTGAAAGGGGCCCGCTCCGACACCTGCACCCGTTGGCATCCGGATCACAACGTCTGCCGGCTGACCCCACCGGTAGTGTATCTTGGCGAGGTTGTTGACGATCTGGTTGAAGCCGGAGGTCACAAAATCCGCGAACTGCATCTCCACCATGCTTTTGATGCCTTCCAGTGAAAGGCCGAGGGCGGTACCGATGATGGCGCTTTCGCAGAGCGGGGTGTTCCTGACCCGGGCAGTGCCGAATCGTTCCATCAGACCTTCGGTGACCTTGAATGCACCACCATAGGCGGCAATATCCTGACCCATCAGAACCAGTTCGGGATGGCGGATCATGGCCTCGGTCAATCCCTCCCGGATAGCGTCCACAAACCGAATGGGTTCCCTGCCGGGTGAAGTGGCAACCGGCGCGGGTTTCGGAAATCTCCGCGGTCTTTCCGGCGGCGTGATCAGGTCAGGAACCGGCTCGATCGGTGGAGCCGGTGCATACGCATCCCGTATTTCCACAGTTGGGTCCGCATCGATCTTCCCGGGCTTCAGGCCGGCCTTTATGGAGACGTCAATCAATGCGGTGCATTCCGCTCGCATGGCGGCCACGAATGCTGCATCAATGACGCCAGTGCGCAGCAGGTATTGTTCGTAGTTGGCTACGGGATCTTTCTTACCCCATTCCTCAAAGAGATGCGGTGGTACATAATCCGTGCCGCTGGCTTCCTCGTGCCCTCTCATGCGGAAGGTGGTGCACTCAATAAGATAGGGCTTGCTGTTCCTGATGCAGTAATCGCGCACTCCCCGGACGGTATCCAGCACTGTGAGGATATTATTTCCATCGATCCTGACACCCTCCATGCCATAGCCGCGGGCACGATCCACCAAGCGGTCGCAGCGATATTGTTCCGAGACGGGCGTACTCAAGCCGTAGCCGTTGTTTTCGATGATGAAGATGACGGGCAGGTCCCACACAGCCGCCACATTCAAGGCCTCGTGAAAATCACCTTCTGAGGTTCCGCCATCACCGGTGAATGTAAGGGCTGCCCGCGGTTGGTTCCTGAGCCTGTAGGCAAGTGCCGCACCATCTGCCACCGCAAGTTGCGGACCGAGATGAGAGATCATCCCGCAGATATGATGTTCGGTCGATCCGAAGTGAAAGCTGCGTTCCCTGCCTTTTGAAAAACCATCCGAACGACCCTGCCATTGCAGAAACAGTTTCTCGAGCGACATGCCGCGGACGGTGAACACCCCGAGGTTGCGATGGAGCGGCATGATCCATTCTTCAGGTTGCATGGCCAGGGTCGCCCCCACAGAGATCGCCTCCTGACCGATACCACTGAACCACTTGGAGATCCGGCCCTGACGCAGCAGGATGAGCATCTTTTCCTCGATCATCCGTGGCAGCAGGAGCTGCCGGTAGATGGCGATGAGTTCGGCGTCCGTCAATCCCTTTCGGTCGAAATGCATCATGATTCGAAGTTCGTAAAGATGGATTCAGAAATCAATACGGCAAGGGTTCCGTCTTAATCGCGTTTCATCTTTTTGTCCAGCGCTTCCAGGAGGGTAACGATCAGGGATACGACCAGGCTGAAAGCCAGCGCCCAGCCGAACCCCTTCACTTCGAAGCCATCCACGATCTCCGCCCCTAAGATGACGATGACAGCATTGATCACCAGCAGGAACAGTCCAAGGGTGACAAGCGTGAAGGGGATCGTCAACAGGATGAGGACGGGTTTCACGAAAGAATCCAGTAGCGCCAGGACGGCCGCCGCCACCAGGGCGGTGATGTTGTCGCGCACATGGATTCCGTCGAGGAGGTAGGATGCGATCAGCACCCCCAACCAGGTGAAGAAGAGTCGCAGCAGGAAACGCATGGCCGCCGGGATTTGTCATTCAAGTTACGCAAAAATCAGGGCGGTCTTATGCATATTCCGCAGGTTCAGGTTCGTCAGACGACGGTGAGCTCATAGAAATCCTCTTCCCGGAGGTACTTGTCGGCCAGGGCATTCAGTTCCTGCGGTGTGATCTCCCGGATGGTTTTGAGCGTATCATAGAAAAATTGGCTGTCAAGGCCGTTCAGGATCAGGTTTTTCCAGCGACCGATGATCTGGAATGGGCCGTCGAGGTCACCCAGGATGGTACCCATGAGATAGTTTCGGACCATCATCAGTTCGTCATCGGGGATCTCATCTTCGCGCAGCCGCTTCATTTCATGATGGATCTCGCGGATGGTGGCTTCGCAAACCTCACGCCCGGCTTCGGTGCTGACCATCCAGGCGGTCTGCCCGATATGATTCTGGATATGGCTGTAGATGCCGTAGGTATAGCCCTTGTCTTCGCGGATATTGTCCATCAGACGAGACCCGAAATATCCGCCGAACAGGGTATTGAGGACCATGGCGGGTTTGTAGTCGGGATGATGGCGATTGGGAAAGGGCCGGGCCAGCCGGATGGCGCCCTGCACCCCGTCGGGATCGTTCAGGATAAAGTGTTTCTTTTCCAACGTGGGTTTGACCGGATGCAGGATCGTTGGCAGGGGCGTGCGGTTGAGGGGCAGCTGTCCGAAGATCCGGTTGAGGGAAGCTTCGAGGTCTGCCGGCAGGATGCCTGCCACGAATATCATCGCCTGGCCATTGACATAGTAACGCTCATGAAAGGATTTGAGGTCCCCGCGATCGAGGGCGTCGTACATCTCCGCACTGGAGTAGATCCCGTATGGGTGATCGAAGCCAAAAAGGTACTCGTCGATCAGGCGGCCTGCGATGAACTCGCATTTCCGGAGGTTGACTTCAAGCCGTTGCTTCATGTTCTGCCGGTAGATGTCCAGTTC
>CANHUK010000004.1 GCA_947463755.1 Chitinophagaceae bacterium | reverse complement strand
AAGATTTGAAAAGATCAGGTTTCCGGTCATCGGTCCAGTGCAAAGCGGGCTGAAATTACGCTCAACCAGATGGGTTTTTACGATGCTGAAATGTCATACTTTAGTACGATCAGGTTCAATCATCCGGAGTCATGCAACATTCAGTTCAATCCTTTCTTCAGGAAGTCATCGATAAGATCGGGAACTATGTCTATCGCCTGATCGATCCGCGCAATGGGGAGACCTTTTACATCGGCAAGGGCAAAGGAAATCGGGTTTTTGATCATGTAAACGGCACGATAAAGGACCGGGATCCGGATAGTGATCTATCATTCAAGGAGCAGCGGATCCTGGACATCCGGAATGCGGGACTGGAGGTCATTCATGTCATTCATCGGCATGAGATACCGGATGGTATCGTGGAGCATGTGGAGGCGGCATTGATCGATGCTTTTCCGGGTTTGACGAACGCACAGGCTGGTCATGGCAGTAATTCTTTCGGTCCGATGCATGTGCGTGAGCTGGTTGACAAGTACACGCTGCCGGTTATTGATGAGCGTCCGGAAGAGCGCATCCTGTTCATCAACATCAACGACATCGTCAACAGGAGTACCCGCATGTCTGTCTACCAGCAGGTCTGTGGTCACTGGCGTTTGTCCAGGGAACGGGCTGCGAAGGCTGAATTGGTCATTGCCACCATCCGCGGAGTGGCGGTTGGCGTTTTCAGGCCGGATACCTGGTATCCTTCACCGGCCTATCCCGGTCGATATTGCTTCGATGGAAACGAAGCGGAAGAGGCTCAGTGGGTGAGATTTGTGGGAGAGAGGGGCAAGCGCATCGTGCATGCGGAGATGAAACACGTGCAAAACCCGATCAGATACTGGAATTGTTGATGATCGAACGTCCGATGTCCGGTCACTTTTTCCATGTCAGGTCCACATCCCAGCGTATACCTGCGATGTGGAACAACCGGTTGTAACTTTTCGCGAAGTCGGGTCTGTACATGTAGAACACCGATATCCTGCGGTCTTTTCGGTACTCGTATCGAAGTCCGGCCGTGTTTCGGATGTTATCGATGAAGTATTCGCCTGGTGTAAAGGTGAAATAAGGCTCAACCTGCAGGTATCCGTCGAGTTTTTTGGTGATGCGGTGCCTGACGGATAGTCTTGTGCGCAGGATGCTTGTTCCGGTTGCCGAGCCGTCGCCATCATCCGCGTATTTAAGGGTGTACTGGAACTGAGGTCGCAAACCGATCTGCCAACCGGAGATCTTTGTGGAGTATTCCAATCCGATGCCCAGTCGGGAGGAGTGGCTGCCGACGACATCGGCGTATCGGAAGTTGGCGAAGATCTTCACCCTCTTATGGATCCCATACGAGACTTCCGGCGTGACATAGAATCCCCTGGTCGTACCCAGGTTGTTCTCTGTCCTCCACTGTCCGGTCAGTCCTGCTTCCCATTTTTTCGGCAGGTCCAATCCGAGGCTGACGATGGCCCATCCCTGGAGATCCACGGGGTCGGATTTACTTGTTTGACTTCTAATCCCGCCGGAGATGATGGACATGAACGCCACCAGGCAACTGATGGCGAAGATCTTCCGGTTTCCCGGTGAATATGAATGATGAGGCATTATGCTATGCTTTTTAGTCATGAGAAGGGGTTGGATCATTCTGAAATAGTGCAGTCATCATGCTGATCCATCATAAGCGGTCGGAAGGCTTGTCGGGCTGTGGCAGGTAGTAAACGGTCACCCTGGCGGCATCTTTGAGCAGGTCGATCTCTCCAACTTCGACCCTTCTGATATCCAGACCGGTTCTGTTCCTGAGGTCCTCGATGAGTTCCTGCCGGCGGCTGGCATGTATGAGTTCTATCCGTTCATACAGGATCTCCCTGACTTCTTCTTGTCCTGAGTGTAGTCCCTTTTCGAGCAGCCAGGTTGAGAGTATGATCACGCCGCTGATCAGCAGCAGTTCCTGCCATCCACCCCGGCTGACAGACACGAGCAATCCCACGGCGATGACGATGAAGACGTAGGTCATGTCCCGGGCAGAGATATTCTCGGTCCTGAAACGCAGCATGGAAAAGACGGCAAAAAGGCCGAAGGCGGCGCCCATGGTCATTTCCACCTTGTTCAGCAGGAATCCGATCAGGAAGATGACGATGTTCATGGAAAAGAACGTGAAGATGACATTGGTGCGCCGATACTTTGGGATGTAGATCCCACGTATCAGGATGGTCACCGTCAGGATATCACACAGGAGTCTAAAGAGGAATTCGAGTCCTTCGGATCCCCAGAGTTTGAATCCCTGTCCGTCGAAAAAATCAGGCATGTGAGATGGTTTGTTTTAAGGCGTCGGTGATCTTCAGGATCCTGTTCAATCTGGTTTTGAAGCGGTTTCGTTTGACCCTGTCATTCATCAGCAGGGTACCCAGGCAATACTTGCTGACGGATCCTTCCCGGATGTTCATGGCGCGCATTTGCCGGCGAAAAAACGAAGGATGTTTTTTGACTTGCTTGACTTCGGCGATCACAATGCCATCTATCGAACGGGTTTCATTTCCCTGCTCAAAGATGATATGCCGGTCGATGGTGACCCGTTCCTCATTCGTCAGATCGACCAGTGTGATGCGGTCGTAGGATATCCTGATGACCGGCCGGAGCTGATCTACGGGCAGGTTTCCGGCATCGGCAAAGACGGGCTGCTTCAGGGCACTGATGTCTTCGGGTGACTGTGCATCCAGTACCATCCTTGATTTGATGGTGTTGCCCTTGTTGAGCCGGTGTTTGACTTCGAGGTAAGCCATGCCGGAATCCAGGTATTTTCTGATCCGTACCTTTTGTCTGTCTTGTTTTCCGGCATGGTGATCATGATAAAACCTCAGCCCGGGCGTGTCGAAGTATACAGTATCATATTGAAATGATCTCTTGTTCCGGATCTCGAGGATGCGGTACATTGGTTTGCAGGCTTCCAGCACCTCGTTCAGTCGGGAGGCAGGTATGACATATTTGGTATCGGATCTGTCCAGCAGTGCCGCTTTTTTGATCGTTTCCGATAGGTCCACGGGATCGAAGGTCTGAATAATGTCATCCGTCTGAACGTTCATCCTTGTTATTTCCTGATATGATGAAAGATCAGGGAACATAAGTGGCGATGAGGGCTCTGCGGCTGGTGACATGTGATTTCAAGGCAGTCAACGCGGCAGAGAATCCGGTAGCCCCACCGGTCAGGTAGGTGGCGCCCGGTTGTTCGCCGTTCGGACCGGTGACATGCGGTGCGATCAGATTGTAGTATGTGTCGAACAAGGCATTCATGGGTGATTCCAGGAACACATTGTTGCGAAACTCCCGGAGCCGTGTCTTGTATGTTTGCAGGTACACGGGATCGTCTGCCAGGTATCGGATCAGCGGCCAGGAGGCGGTGACTTCATTCATGCTCAGCGAAAGGCCGGATCTGCCTGCCGGTCCGCCTCCACCTGTCGTTCCGGTAATGCCCGGACTGCCATTCAGTGCCTCATTGTGATCCCATGGGATCCATGTGAGTTTTTTCACGGAATGGTGGTAGAGGTAGAAGTTATGGGCCATCACGCCGTAGCTGTCCCAGTTCACCATGCCATTGTTGATGGCCAGGTATTTCAGGAAGTGGTCGACGTTGAAGACGGCCTCCAGCTGTGTTCGCCATTGGGCAGGTGAGGAGGTGCGGGTCGGGCTGTTTAGAATAGAAACCAGTTGCTGGACGTCCGAGTAATCTGCTGTCGTTTCATTGTTCTTTTTTTCAAAAAGACTGATGTTGAAACTCGTCAGATTGGATTCTGGCTTGTAGATGTTTCCTTTTTCCTCACCGAACTGCTCTTTGATCATGTTATCGTCGGGCAGTTCGATGCCGGTGTACACGCCGCAGTAACGCAAACCGCTGCCAAAATCGATGGAAACCCGGTAGAATGCCGTTTGCGCGCAGGGTATGCCGGCCATCCTGAAGATGTCCGAGGCGGCTTTCTCCCGGATCAGGGACGGATCTTTGGCTCCGGGGGAGAAGCTCATTTCTTCGAATCCGAAGAAATGCTGATCGGTAGTGGCCGGATACTTGTCTTCGAACTCATCAAAGTTCAGCCGAAAGGGCAGTTTGTAGTTGCCCGTCTGCCAGGCAGTCCGCAGCGTGGAATTTCCCTTCAGCCTGAATCCGACATTCTTCCAGGTTTTTCCGTTGAATGTCAGGCTGACATCCACGTAGTCGGGTTCCGTGGCATTGGTGGCCGGGGGAGGGCCTCCGCCAGCCATGCCGAATTCTGTGCCTACGATGGTTTTTACGTTGGCCCTGATCGATGTCCACTGGGCTGCGGTCATCCTGATCTCAATGCTGTTGACTTGTTGCTGAGGGAAAACCATTTGGTAGTCCTGATCGGCGTTCCCGTGGCTCGCGAAGGTCCAATCCGGATTATATTTTACTGAATCAGCCGCACCTGCCATACCCGGATCTCCTGTGTTTTCCTTTCGGCACGAAAACAGGGCGATCAGTACAAGGCCGCATAAGATGTGTCTGGCGCGTATCATTTTTTCTGGCATGAACGTTAGATTGTACGAACTGGCTTTTTCCTTCTGTATAGCGGCAGATTTTTCACGATTTCCGGAGAGAGGCGACCCTGGTTTTGTTGGTTTGAGGATCCACAAGTCCTCTGAATTTGGTAGCTTGTATGAAGATCATGCATTAAGTTCATGAATATTTGTCAGATGTTCCTGCGATTTCTGTTCATTTTATGTCTCACATGCATAATCAGCGTCTCATGGGCGAAGGACATCCTCATTGTCAACATCCGATTGATCGATGGTACGGGTGCACCGGCCCGCATGGCTGATGTGAGGTTGCGGGGAGACCGGATCATTGCTGTGGGAACGTTGAAAGCCATGCCGGGCGACAGCGTCTTTGATGGTCGCGGACAGGTATTGGCCCCTGGCTTCATCGATTCGCATTCCCATCACCTGGGATATCTTCGAAGGAATCCGGATGCATTGGCCACGGCGAGTCAGGGTATTACCACGATCGTCATCGGTCAGGACGGCGACGGGCTTCCGATGGATTCCATTCAGGCATTGCTCTCCGGGAATCGTTTTGCTGTCAACATCGCCAGTTACACCGGCCATACGATGCTGCGTTCGGAGGTCATGGGGCAGGATGATCTGAAACGGCCTGCCACAGATGCCGAGCTGGTGCGGATGCGGAAGATCCTGGCGGAGGAGTTGAGGCGTGGTTCGCTGGGGCTTTCGACCGGACTTGAATATGAGGGGGCATTTTACAGCAGCCGTTCGGAAGTAGTGTCACTTGCCAAAGTAGCCGCGGAATTCGGCGGACGATACATCAGCCATATCCGCAGCGAGGATCTGAAGATGGATGAGGCCGTAGAGGAAATCATTGAGATCGGACGACTTACCAGGATGCCGGTCAAGATATCCCATATCAAACTGGCTTCGCGTGACGACTGGGGACAGGCGCCCCGGGTCATCGCCCGGTTGGAACGGGCACGTGCCGAGGGGATCGATATCACGGCGGATGCCTATCCTTACACTTTCTGGAACTCCACCCTGCGTGTATTATTTCCGGATCGCAGGTATTCGGATACTGCCAGTGCCCGGCTGGCCGTTGAAAAGCTGTGCGATCCGGATAGTTCGATGCTGGTGAGGTATCTGCCAGAACCTGCCTGGGAGGGTAGGATGCTGGGGGATATCGCCCGGATGCGTCGGGAGTCAGCTGCTCAGACCCTTTTGCATTTGGTCGCGCGCGCAGCGGAATATGAGCGAACCCATCCGGATGCAGATGGTGTCGAGGCGATCGCCGGCAAGTCGATGACCGCCGGAGATGTGGCCGCCTTTTTGGCCTGGCCGCACACGAATATTTGTTCTGATGGGAACGCCGGACGCCACCCCCGCGGGTTTGGTTCCTTTACGCGGGTGCTGGGTCGTCAGGTCCGGGAGAGCAAACTGATGAGCCTGGAAACGGCCGTTCATAAGATGACGGGTCTCACGGCACGGCATCTGGGCATCCGGGATCGTGGTCTCATTCGTCCGGGTTACCTGGCGGACCTGGTATTATTCGATCCGGATCGAGTCATCGACCGGGCGACCCTGGAAGACAGTCATGCCCATTCTGATGGCATCATCGGCGTATGGGTGAATGGGAAACGGGTATTTGGCGAGGGGAAGTCCACCGGAGTGCGCCCAGGCAGAATGGTCACCCGTCCGGTATCCAGGCAGACAAAACGTTGATTCGAAATAAATCCAAATAATACCATATCCATGAAGTCACCAGCCATCGTACTTACCAATGGGCTCTTCCGCAAGGATGATGCGAAGACCGCGCACGGCCTGATCCGCGGCAGTGAACGCTTTGAAGTGCTCGCGGTCATCGATGGTCCGGAAACCGCCGGCCGGGATGCCGGCATGTTGCTGGACGGCAAGCATCGAGACATCCCGATCTACGCCAACCTGGACGATGCCCTGGCAGGTGTCTGGGGACCTCGTTACCTGGTGATCGGCGTGGCGACCGTTGGTGGCAAATTGCCACCCGATATGCTCGAAGTGATCCGGCTCGCCATCCGTGCCGGTCTGTCGATCGTAAATGGTCTGCATGAATTCCTGACCGACAAACAGGATATCGTTTCCCTGGCTAATCTCTACCAGGCCGAACTCATAGATGTACGGAAGCCCAAGACCCGCGAGCAGCTTCATTTCTGGACGGGTGATATCAAGAAGGTGGATGTTCCGGTGGTGGCCGTCATTGGGATGGATTGTGCGATGGGCAAGCGCACGACCGCCCGTCTGCTCCGTCAGGCCTGTGAAGCGAGCGGTCTGCGCGCGGAGATGATCTTCACAGGACAGACGGGTTGGATGCAGGGCGGTCAGTATGGTTTCATCTTCGATGCGACGCTGAATGATTTTGTCACCGGTGAGTTGGAGCATGCCATCCTGCAGTGCTGGCGCGAAGCCAATCCGGAGATCATCTTTCTCGAAGGTCAGTCGGGTCTGCGCAATCCCAGCGGGCCCTGTGGTCCCGAGCTCATGTTATCAGGTGGGGCGCGACACGCAGTGCTCATGTTCTCTCCCAAACGCAAGTACTGGGATCACAATCCCAAGTGGGGAGAGATCCCGGATGTTCTTTCGGAGATCAGGCTGATCGAGGCGTACGGGACGAAGGTCATTGCGGTGGGCATGCATACCGAAGGTTGTACGCAAGAAGAGGCGAAGACCCTTCGTCAGCGATATGAGCAGGTACTGGCCCGTCCGGTACTGCTTCCCTTGCAGGAGGGCGTGGACAAGCTGATCCCTGATCTTAAGCATTTGATTACCCAGAGCCAGTCGCAGGGCTGACATCCATCGGCATGAAGATCCTCGACATCCGTCCTTCGTTGCGCAGCATTCCGCTGAAGAAACCTTATGCCATCGCCGGGGGAGACTTCGATCATGTCAACCTGGCATTCCTGGAGATCGAATTGGAACATGGCATCATCGGTTACGGTTCCGGAAGTCCCGCCCCCGAAGTCGTGGGTGAGTCGGCCGAGATGACCTTTGAAAATCTCTGTTCAGGGGATGTCATGATGCTGAAGGGATGCGATATCCGCGAATATGAAGCGTTGATCCGAAAGTTACGAGAGCGGTTTCCGGACAGGCCGGGTACGATGGCGGCGGTGGACATCGCCCTGCATGACGCTTTTGCCCGATGGCGCGGTGTGCCTGTTGCCGCTTTGTTCGGCGCGTGTTCAGGGCCTTTGCCGACATCGGTCACCATCGGGGTGATGGATGTGCAGGAAACATTGGCAGAAGCAGAGGCCTATCTGTCCACCGGCTTTCGACATCTCAAGGTCAAACTGGGACGGGATCCGGAAGAGGATATCGAACGGATGATCCGATTGCACGAGCGTTTTGGGCATCGGGCCACCCTTCGGGTCGATATGAACCAGGGATATGATATCCGCTCGTTTCGAACCTTTTTACGAAGAACGGTTTCGGTACCGATGGAAGTCATTGAACAGCCATTGCCTGTGGGTACTGAAGAAGATATAATTAAACTCCCATCGGATGTCCGTCAGCTTTTGGCTGCCGACGAATCGCTGAAGGATCTCGAAGCGGCCAGGTGCCTGTCGACCGCAGATCCCGTCTTTGGTATTTTCAATATCAAACTCATGAAATGCGGTGGAATACAGGCCGCGCGTGAGATTGCCGGAGTGGCAAAGGCCTCAGGCATACGTCTTTTCTGGGGTTGTAATGACGAGAGTGTCGTTAGCATTTCAGCAGCATTGCATGCTGCATATAGTTGTTCACATACTGTATTCCTTGACCTCGATGGTAGTTTCGATCTGGCCGAGGATCTGTTCCGCGGAGGTTTTGAGATGCGGGATGGGTTGATGTATTTGTCCGGTACCCAAGGATTGGGCGTAAATAAATATTAAGCATACACTTAAAAAAATAAATATGCGATCACTGGCCGGTCTGTTTGTATTTATTTCCTGCTTTCAGGTCCTGTTCGCTCAGAGCCGGCTTGAATCCTCGGTATATGATTGGAATCCGAAGGGCACCATCTTTAATGGTTCAGGCGCGGTGCTCTCACATCAGCACCTTCAGGGCCATACCATACGTGGTGGCAAGCGGAAAATTATACAGATGCAGGCTTCGGGTCCGGAGATGTTTTTCATCATCAAGGAAGGACCTGTTGATGTTTCCCTGAATGGTCAGACCCGCCGGCTCGAAAAGGGATCGGTCGTATTCGTAATGCCAGGGGATGCGGTTACATTTCGCAATCCCCGAAAGGACGAGGCAGCCATCTACGAAATGCGTATGGATGCCGCTGGTCGTGATGAGGAAGGTGGACATGCTGCAGGACCATCTTTCATGATGGATTGGTTTGATATGACCTTTCGAGCGCACGAAAAGGGCGGTGTGCGTCAGCTATTTGACCGAAAGACCGTGACCATGAAACGCTTCGACATCCATATCACCCAGTTGAACCCCGGCTTGAGCAGTCATGCACCCCACACACATCAGAACGAAGAGATCATCCTCATGATCGATGGTGAGGGTGAGATGACCCTTGGCTCAAATCCTCACCGGATCACCACCGGTCAGGCCGCCTGGGTGGCATCGATGCTGCCGCATAACATAACGAACATCGGGAAGCGTCCTGCGCTTTATTTCGCGATCCAGTGGAATTGAATCTGACACTGTCAGTATCGCAACATCATCTCCCCCGGTTCATCTGATAACAGTCCTCTGAGTTTGGGGTGATTCAGCAATTCGAGGTAATCCATTCGTCGGCCGTTCACCCTGACTTTCCGGTCCACCAGACGGATGCCGTGACTGTAATCAACATACCAGTCGACATGTCCCGTATATAAGGGCTGGATAGGTTTTCCGTCTGACTTATGCCAGCCATATATGGCCACGCGATGTGTCCGACCTTTCCAGGCATCCCTGCTGCTCAGTACGACGTCCTTCTTGATCCCGCTGATCAAACCGTTTTTTCCTTTCCGCTGACCTTCGATGATCAGGTCGTGATGCCGCATGATCACAGTGCTGTCGCGATGTGCGTAGAGCGGAACCGGTTCGAGTTTGACACGTGCCTGTGCATGGATCAGATCCACCACTTTCCGGGTGGGAAGAGCCGTATGGGTCCGGTCGGCGATATTCTGCGCCACCATGGGTGTAATGGGCACTCGGGCGAAGTCTCGGCGCGTACCCACCATGAAATAATCCTGCGTGACTTGAAGCCGGGCTTTCCAGATTTTTCCGCTGGAATCGTTCATGCGGCTGGTTATGGTTACAAGCTTCAGGAACCTTTGCGGAATCTGTCCGGCCTCAAACATCTGCAGAGCCAGGGAGTCACGGTGTTTCCAGTGAAATGCTGCCGATCGTTCATAGAATGCAGATCCGGTCACCGGAATATTGTCATCATTCAACGATGTTGGCAGTCGAATGGCATTGCACGATAGAAAGATCATGCAAGTCGCGGTCAGCAAAACAGATATGAAATGATCATTCATTACAATCCTGCCTTGCGACGGATTATTCTCCTGTTTCGATGACTTGATAACTTTCATTTGATCGGAACTTCAGTACCATCTTTGATGAGCTGATCAAGATGCTTTGAAAAGATTTCCTGACCGCAAGCCGAGAGGTGATCCGGATCCTGAAACATAAGGGGCTCGGAATCGAGACTGAAAAAATGTCTTTCATCATGAAAACGGATATTCTTGGAATTTAAATTCATTTTCAATCGAATAATAAATGCATTGAATTTAGTTTTATCAAGTCGATGATTATATTCCGTGGTAAAGGGCATAATCAATAGTATCAAATTAATATCCTTTTCATTACAAAATTTAATGATACTATTTAAATCAGGATGGATACCTGATAAATCTGATTTGAACTCATGACTCTTGAAGATCTGGTCAATATCCTTGAAATTTCCAATGGAATCGGAACATTCCCTTAGCAGATTACCGTGATCGTCAATTTTATGTCTATTGTCTTTTTTATAAATGTGTTGTGAAATTGCAGTCATCAGATAAAACCGGGATTTCATATCTATTTTACCACTATAGCTCAATCCGAAAGAATGTTGATAGTCAAAAATTCGGATTCTTTCACCATACACCTCATTCTCAGCCAGACTGTAAAAGTTGGTGAAATAACTGATTGGAAGTATGATACTTTTAATATTTATATTCAGGGAGTCAACATATTCTATGATATCTAAGTCTTCATGAATACTTTGACTAATTGATGACAGGTTATACCATTCTCCATTAAGCAGTTTTCCGTTGATCCCAAAAAAAGCGTGGGAGGATCCCATGATCAGGCCAGCCGGACTTTTGTCCGGCTTCACATTCAACAATATTTCATGTTTCATCACAGGTGTTCTTGATTTCCAATATCTCCCCTGTATCAGGAAAAGTACCAGCAAAACTCCTGAAATAGACCAAATGCAGTGAATGATGACCTTTCGTAGGAAGAAGAACATTTACCTAAAATTGAAAGTAAATAAAACTGGTATTCATTCCGAAGGATTTTAATAGATATAGCAGTACCATGATCGTCATCAATATTGCCAACACTTTATTGAAATGATAGTTTCTTTCGTTTCTTCTTAACCGCCAGTCCATACAAATTAATGGAATGATATAAGCAAATGCCATCTTTCCTTCAGGTAACCTAAGTAATTGAAGGGGATCATATATGAGATCCTTAAAAATGCGCAGGACAAATCCTGTTGCGGTTGAAAGATCTTCTGCTCTGAAAAAGATCCATGCTATGGTCACGAATATAAAAGTGCTGCACATCTTAAGAAGTTCCTGAATTGATGGCAGCGAATTGAACTGCGCAGTCACTTCATGTATGTTTTTTCTATTCCGATCCATCAGAAGAAGTGGCATGAAACCACAGGCGTGAATGAATCCCCAGACAATGAAATTCCAGCTTGCACCATGCCAGAATCCACTTACGATAAATATGATAAATGTGTTGAGGACTGCCTTTTTCTTCCCAGATCTTGATCCACCTAGAGGTATGTAGAGGTAATCCCTGAACCATGAAGACAGAGAGATATGCCATCTTCTCCAGAATTCTGCGAGGTCTCTTGAGAAATAAGGAAATTTAAAATTACTGAGCAATTCAAACCCAAAGAGTTTCGCTGTACCCAGAGCTATATCAGAATAACCGCTGAAGTCACAATAGATCTGAAAACTAAATGATACGGCCCCGATGATCAAAGTCGTGGCTGAATGAGATTGATAGTTAACGAATATCTCATCAACCATACCGGCCAGACTATCAGCTATGATCACTTTCTTGAACATGCCCCATAGGATCAGACTGCATCCCTCCTTGGCCTGATCCATAGAAAATATTCTGGGTTTGCATACTTGGGGTAGAAGATGTCCTGCTCTTTCAATGGGTCCTGCTACGAGCAGTGGGAAAAAACTGACAAAAACTGCATAGTCAACGAAATTTCTGATCGGTTTTTGTAATCCTCTGTAGATGTCGAATACGTAGGACATTCCATGGAATGTGTAAAAGGATATTCCGATCGGCAATGCCAAATGCAGCAATTTGGGTTCGAAGTGAATGCCAATGGTATCAAATGCCTGCTGGAACTGAAGCGCAAAAAAATCATAGTACTTGAACAGACAAAGTATTCCAAGATTATTCAGGATACTAAGCCACAAAAATATCCTGGACGTGCGCTTGTTATCTGATGCTACCCCAAATCCATATCCATAGTCAATCGCCGTACTGGCCAGCAGTAAAAGCATGAATTTCCAACTCCACCATCCATAGAAAAAATAGCTGGCAATGAGGATCAATCCATTCTGGACAGCCAATTTCTTGTCGAAAACAAACCAGTACAAGATGAAGACAGCCGGAAGAAAAAGTAAAAACTCAAACGAATTAAAGAGCACTGTATCTTATTGGATGGTTTATGATGGCTTCTGTAACACACTTGTTCTTTGGAAAGTATGTTTCTTAGGACAATTTAGGGATCCTTTTTCTTCTGATCAGAATTGTATTGTAAAATTTATCAAATGCCTTAATTTGTAGAAATTGGCCGATCAGGTCTTAGCATATTTGAACCATTCACTCGGTTCTTAAACATATTAAATGATCGTTTATGCGTGTAATTGCAGGAATTTCTAACGCATCATTTTGTGTAAGAAGGCAATTATCTGCATGTCGATCCTCTTTCAAAAGCAGGGGCATGAACAATTTTTTTCGCATATTTTTCGCAGCTATCATCAGTTTCAACATTTGCGGAATCTCTGTTGCGCAGGACAAGATAATTCCTTTGTATGAGGGTACGCCCCCAGGATCCGAAAGCTGGGATTGGGCGGAAGCCGAGAACAATCAAAATGGGTGGAAGACCCGTGTTGTTTACAACGTGAGTAAACCTACTTTGACAGTTTTCAGTCCGGAGCCGGGGAAGGCCAATGGAACGTCTGTCGTGATTTGTCCGGGCGGTGCCTTCCGCGCCCTGTCGATCGACAGTGAAGGTTTTGATGTCGCCCGTTGGCTCGTAAAAAAGGGTGTGACTTGTTTTGTGTTGAAGTATCGCCTCGTAAGGAGCATGACCTCCGACCCGGTGGCTGAGATGGGTGTGAATTGGGGAACGCCTGCATTCCAGGCCGAAAGTAGAAAACTCATCCCGTTGAGCATTGCCGATGGTAGGGCCGCGATCCGCTATGTCCGTAAGCATGCAGATGAATGGAGATTGGATCCATCCAGGGTTGGTATCATGGGATTTTCAGCCGGCGGGACGGTGGCGGGTGCTTCGGCATTCGGTTATACGGCCGAGGACCGACCCGCTTTCGTTGCGCCGATCTATCCGTTCTTTCCTGATGAAATGATCGGCAGTCCCGCATCTGATGCACCTCCGTTGTTCCTTGCAGCAGCCAGTGATGACGGGCTGGACCTGGCTCCGCATAGTGTATCACTCTATCGCACCTGGCTGAATGCCAAAAAGAGCGTGGAAATGCACATGTATGCCCGCGGCGGTCACGGGTTTGGAATGAAGACCCAGAAAATGCCATCCGATCAATGGATCGACCGTTTTGGCGACTGGTTGCAGCAACAGGGATGGCTGACCAAAAGCATGTATGACCCCGCTATGAAAGTTTATGAGAAAAAGACCTTCACCCTGTCTGAAGGAAAAGAGCTGCCTTATCGTATACTTTATCCGGAAGGATATGATCGTTCCCGGAAATATCCTGTACTGCTTTTCCTGCATGGTGCCGGAGAACGCGGTACCGACAATGAGAAGCAACTCATCCACGGGGCAAAGATGTTCCTGAAACCAGAAAACCGGACTGCTTTCCCCGCGATCATCATCCTCCCACAATGTCCGGAAAACAGTTACTGGGCAGTCATCGATCGTGGGAAAGAACCCGGTAAATTTTCATTCAATTATGCCGGAGCACCCAACTGGCCGCTGGAAGCTGCACAAGAGTTGCTGAAACAGGTGATCCGTGACGAGTCCGTGGATCCGCAGCGGGTCTATGTGACCGGCCTGTCGATGGGAGGTATGGGCACTTTCGAACTGGTCTATCGAAATCCCGCTTTATTTGCGGCGGCTGTGCCCATCTGTGGCGGTGGAAATATTGAACAGTATGACAACCGGGTGGGTGAAACCGCCTTCAGGGTATTCCACGGCGACAAGGACGCCGTCGTAGATGTAAATCTCTCAAGGAATATGGTGGACAGGTTGAAGCAGCTTCAAGTGAAGATCGTCGAGTACAAGGAGTATCCCGGAGTGAACCACAACAGCTGGGACAATGCCTTTGCGGAACCTGATTTTTTGACCTGGATGTTGGCGCGGCAGCGAAAGATCCCGATGAAGAAGATCAGGAAAAGGTGATGCGTTCATTATGAACGCGGACGTGCGATCCATTGATGAAGCCCGATCTGTTCGCATTCGTAGCCATGCTGGTGCAACAGGAGCAGCGTATCGAACACCGAATGCCCAAAGCGTCGGCTGAGGATCTCGTCGCATTCCAGGAGGATGATGGGTTTGTGATCTTCCTGTAGCAATCGCTCAGCCCCTGACAGACATAGATATTCTGCACCCTCCACATCGATCTTGATCAGATCCACCTTTGAAATGTTCATCTCTTCGAGGACTTCATCCAGTCGTCGACAGGGGATTGCATTGGAGGATCCTTCAGTTGCTGAGGGATTCATGGAGAGATAGGAGTCTCCATATTCAAACCTGGCCTTTACTACTACGGGAACGGCCAATTCCACGATTCCGTTTCTGTCAGAAAGTGCCATGGGCAATGCAGTCACATTCTTGATCCGATTAGCGGACAGGTTGTTAAGCAGCACAGCATGGGTATTCGGTGCAGGTTCGAATGCCAGGATCCTTCCCTTTGGGCCGACCCTTTCCGATCCGAGCAGGCTGTACAATCCGATATTGGCTCCGATGTCCAAGACTACGGAACCGGGCTTGATCAGACCAGCATAAATCTGAAGGATATCCGTTTCAAATGATTTCCCGATCGATACAAGATGCTGTTGTTCAAACAACAGGCGGGTGATGTCTCCGTAGTGAGTGAAGGTGAAATGTCTGCCAGGCAGCACCTCCAGGCGATGCGAACTTGTGAGGCCGGCCTTCCATATCCATCCCCTGATGGTGCAGTAGACGTCTGAAATGAATCTGATGAAGAATCGCAGGATCATGTCAATGGCGCATTACATGCATGTTACGCATTCGCCACCATTCTACGAGCATATACCGCAGATAAATCGAATACGGGCAACTCTCCAGGAGCCGCCAACTCTCCAAGAGTGGGGTAACCCTCCAAGGGTT
>CANHUK010000003.1 GCA_947463755.1 Chitinophagaceae bacterium | reverse complement strand
GGGGTGGATGCATCCGGGCATTCGGACGGAGGATCGTGAAAAGGCGCGTGCCCTGGTGGAGGCCATTGCGGCACTGCCGGAGCGGCAGCGGATCGCCTTCACGCTGATCCAGGTGCAGGGCATGGCTTATGAGGAGGTTTGTTCGATCATGGGACTTGGTCTCAAGGCGGTGGAGTCCCTGGTCAGTCGGGCTAAGGTAAACCTCCGAAAAAGGCTTGGGGCGCATCGATAAAACATCTGACAAATATCAATAGATATGATACACCAAGAACTTGACCCGCTGGCGGACCACCTGCGGCTCCTGGAAGATGCGGATCCCCTCTCACTTGATCCCGATTTCTATGACCGGCTCAGGGATCGCATGTTACGGCACAGGCAGAAACAAGAACGGAGTGCGCTGCGCCATGCCGGTCTGGCGACGGGCATTCTTGCGCTATTGTTTATCCTGAACCTGGTCTGGCTTGGCCGGAATGCCGGGACTGATTCGTCCGTGGAGGCGAATGGGATCTCCGGATTTGCTTCTTTCTATAGCCAATCGATCTCATCGGATCTTTAAAACCATGCACCCATGAACCCCCGGATACGCATCCTCCTGTATTCGTTATTTGCGGTCTTACTGGCTGCCAATACATTTACCCTCGTGCAATACTGGAAGATCCGGGGCGATAGGCCCGGTTCCGGTCGTGGGAACATACAGGCATTTCTGATCCGTGAATTATCCCTGGACGCGGCTCAGTCAGCAGCCTATGAAGAGATGATCAGGAGCCATCGCAGGATGGCTGATTCCATGCGACATGCGATCCGTCTGGCCAAGGAGGACATGTTTGGTTTGCTGAAGGATCCGGCGGCCGGCGACAGCGTCTGGCAGGTTGCTGCCATTCGGGCATCCGGACTCATGGCCACACTGGATCTGCAAACCATGTCTCATTTCAGTCAGCTTCGGGCGATCTGTCGCCCCGACCAGCAGGCGCGTTTCGATGTTTTGCTCAAGGATGTCGCCAGGATGATCTCCATGGGCCCACCCCCCAGACATTCGGGGCCGCCTCCGGGTTTTCCGCCACCACCGGAGCGATGATGCGTGTCCGCCTTACCTTTAGCTCCGGATCAAAAAACCTGTGCCCGATGGACCTGCAACTCTTTCTGGAAAGATTTGACCATGAAGGCATGGTCGTATTGCTTGAAGGTAAGCGCAATGTGCTGCCAGCGGATGCATCCCGACTTGTCGGTTTGGGTGCGTTATTGGCGGGTAATACCCGACATGTCATTTTTCGAAGCGGAAATGCATCCGGGTCGGATGCCTTGTTCTCTGCCGGTGTTGCTTCCGTCGATCCGGGTCGCCTGGAGGTGGTGGTTCCATATTCCGGGCATCGAAATACCTCGAACCTGGCAGGTCAGACCTATAGTCTGGACGGCATCAACCTGGCCCGGGAACCTGCCGTGGTGTATGAGTCGAGGATGCATGTGAAGACGCAGAAGCTGGTGGACCGTTACGTAGCGGGGGAGCGTGATCGTTACGCCCTTAAAGCGGCGTATATTCTTCGGGATACGGTGAAAGTGCTTGGTGCTGAGGGGATCCCTCCCGCGGCTTTTGCTTTTTTCTATGACGACCTGAAGGCTCCGGAAACGGGTGGTACCGGACATACCATGCAGGTCTGCCGGCGGAATAATGTTCCGTTCATCGATCAGCGTATATGGTTTTCATGGCTGGGTCATGGGTCCTGAATCTTCAGGAGGATTGCCTGACGATCAGTTTGCCGGCGATGCGCTTGTCCACGACCTCCCGGTTTCCGCTGATCAACTGCTCCAGCATCACCCGGCAGGCTTCTTCTCCGATCTCCCGGGTTCGCACATCGTAGGTGGTGAGCTGGGGTTCGACGATCTCTCCGGTGTATTCGTTGCCGAAGCCTACCACGCGTATCTGTCTGGGTATTTTGATCTTCTTTTTCTTGAGGTGTCCGATGATATGTACCGCGCTCTTGTCTGATATGGAGAAGATGGCATCGATGGCCGGACTGAGTTTGAGCCAGTGATCGACCGCCCTGGTGACTTTTTCGTGGCTGAAGTCGACATGTGCCAGCAGTTTCCGATCCAGTGCAACCCCGTGCCTTTTCAGTGCCTGCAGGTGACCTTTCAGTCTTTTCTGGGTGATCGACAGGTTTTTTGGGCCCAGCAGCAGGGCAATTCTTTTACAACCTTTTGCGATGAGGTGCTCTGTGACCGCCTCGGCACCTGCTTCATCATCCGCGTGGATCTTGGAGATCGGCAGGTCTTCGGATACGCGGTAGAACTGAACGATGGGTATCCGTTTGTTCATCTGCATACGCAGGTGCTCGAAAGTGTCTGTGTGCAGGGTATGGCAGATCAGCAGGCCGTCGATCATGTTGTTCATGAGTGCCTGGATATTGGCGATCTCCGTGTTGTGGTCTTCATCGGACTGGCAGATGACGACCCGGTAGCCGGAGCGTGCACATACTTGCTGGATGCCGCTGAGCATCGAGGAGAAGAAGGTGGTGTTGAGATTGGGAATGATGACGCCGATGGTATGGGTACTTCGGTTCACCAGGCTTTGTGCCAGCATGTTGGGCTGGTAGTTCATTTCATCCGCCAGCGACTTGATGAAGGACCGGGTTTGCGCACTGATGTCCGGATGGTCGTGCAGTGCCCTGGATACCGTTGCGATGGAGACGCCCGCCGTTCGGGCGATGTCCCGCAGGGAAGTGGCTCCCGTGTCTCTTGCAGCTGTTTCGCGCGTACGCTTCCGCGCACTCGGAATCACGAAGTGATAGTCGCAGTCCTTGCAATAGTAACGCTGTTTGTTCCGGACGATCCCTGATTTCAATATACGTTCCGGCTGCTGGCATTTAGGACACTTGACCCTGGGCATCTGGAATAAATTTATCTATCTATCTTAAACGTTTGCGTAATGGTTTACGATAGTTATTGATTCCACGAGGATACGAACCAAATTGGTCATTATCAAATTCTGGTCTACTTTCCGCAAGACATAAATCAAAGCCGAGATATGGTGGTGGATCATGGTGCAGGCATCCGCGAACTGCGGACGGAGTTGGTATCCGTCGATGTGGTCGTGGTAGGTGGTGGGTTATCCGGAGTGTGCGCCGCCCTCTCTGCGGCGCGTGCGGGCGTTTCCGTGGCATTGGTGCAGGACCGACCGGTACTGGGTGGGAACGCTTCAAGTGAGGTTCGGCTCTGGGTACTGGGGGCCACTTCACACATGGGAAACAACAACCGATGGGCCAGGGAGGGAGGGATCCTCGACGAGATCCTGATCGAAAATTTGTATCGAAACCGGGAGGGTAATCCCCTGATCCTTGACACGATCCTGCTGGAGAAGGTCAGTGCGGAGCCGAATATCAGGTTGATGCTGAACACCTGTGTGCATGAGGCCGCCATGCGCGATGCGGGTAAGATCGCTTCTGTTACGGCATTCTGTTCACAGAACCAGACGCGCTATGTGCTGGACGGCGTGCAGTTCATTGACGCTTCGGGTGACGGCATCCTGGGCTTCCTCTCCGGTGCGGCCTTTCGTATGGGAGCGGAGTCGGCAAGTGAGTTTGGGGAGCGATTTGCTCCGGATGCGGATTATGGTGAATTGCTCGGTCATTCGATCTATTTCTATACCAAGGATGCCGGCGTGCCGGTCAAATATCATGCGCCTTCCTTTGCGTTGCAGGACATCACGGCCATTCCGCGTTTTCGGTCCTTTAATGCGCGCGACCACGGATGCAGGCTTTGGTGGATCGAATATGGCGGCCGCATGGATACGGTCCGTGACAGTGAGCGGATCAAATGGGAACTGTGGCGGATCGTTTATGGTGTTTGGCATCATATCAAGAATTCCGGACAATTTCCGGAAGCGGAGACGCTGACGCTTGAATGGGTCGGAACCATCCCCGGCAAGCGGGAGAGCAGAAGATTTGAGGGCGACTACATGCTTCGTCAACAGGATATTGTCGAGCAACGTATCCACGAGGATGTGGTGGCGTTTGGCGGATGGAGCATCGATCTGCATCCGGGCGACGGGGTCTATAGTCCCCTGCCGGGTTGCAACCAGTGGCACAGCAAGGGTATCTATGGTATTCCTTACCGATGCCTCTACAGCCGCAATATATCCAATCTATTTCTGGCGGGCCGGCTGATCAGCGCCTCACATGTCGCCTTCGGATCCACCCGTGTGATGGCGACCGGATCCGCCGTGGGGCAGGCCGTGGGTACGGCTGCGGCCATTTGCGTCCGGGAAGGATCGATGCCCCGTGATCTGTGCGATGTTTCGCAGATGAATCAGTTACAGCAAAGTCTGCTGCACGCGGGTGTTTTTCTTCCCGGCGTTCGCAGGAACGATCCGGAGGACCTGTCGTTGTCCGCCCGGTTGCAAGTATCATCGAGTTTCATATTTAAGGGATTTCCGCAGGATAGTGACTGGCAGGTATTGGATTGTTCGATCGCTCAGATGGTGCCTGTG
Organism: Chitinophagaceae bacterium; assembly: GCA_947463755.1. Classification (GTDB taxonomy): domain Bacteria; phylum Bacteroidota; class Bacteroidia; order Chitinophagales; family Chitinophagaceae; genus Pollutibacter. Next base: position 10,858 of record CANHUK010000003.1, on the reverse strand, counting down.
CATGCCGGGCCATTTCCCGGTGTGACATTTGAACTCCTGAGTTCCGTAGAGACGGAGCTCACTGTGCAATGGCGGATGAGTGACCGACCCGATAACCAGACACCGGAGATCATCCTCCATGAACAGATTTTCAGTCTGAAGGCCGGTGTGGGTCAGCTCTTTTTTGAATGTAACCAGTCACTTCAGGATGACAGGTACCTTTATCTGGTGTTGCTCCGTAATGAGTCGGTCAGTGTTCCATTGTCCAATATGCGGGTCAGCGGCATACTCTCCCTATTCAATCATATCAACGTTGCCGTTTCGAATTACGGTCGCCAGTCGCCACCCGACGGCATCGGCTTCGATGCCTTCGAATTCTGGTGTCCGCGCCGGCGGCCCGGTGGTCGGAACCTCGCCATCACCCTTAACAATGGCATACCTGTATTCAGCCCGGATAATCTGTGCAACGGAGTGGATCGGCCACATATCATGCCCAATGCCTGGGTGGCGGATCCTGACGACCCATCGCCATTCATCCGGCTTGAATGGGATGAGCCGCAACTGATCGGTTCGCTGGAGCTCTGTTTTGACAACGACTTCGATCATCCCCTGGAATCCGTACTGATGGGGCATCCCGAAGATCGCATGCCTTTCTGCGTGCGTGACCTCAGCGTGTCGGACGACCGGGGTAATGCCATCGCCTTCCTTCGTGATAACCATGAAACTGTGCGATATATTCATTTGGCTGAGCCGGTGGAGACCCGGGCACTCACCATTGCCCTGTCTCATCCCTCGGCGCATGTGCCGGCGGCTTTGTTCGCCGTACGTTGTTTCAAACCCTGAAGCCCATGATGCAGTTGGATTTTATCGTGCTGGTGATTTTTGCCTTCATGATCTTTTTGATCGGGGCCGCCTTCACGCGGATGGGTAGTAAAAGTGGCCAGGCCTTTTTTGAGGCGGGTGGCGCTACGCCCTGGTGGATCAACGGGCTTTCGTTGTTCATCAGTTATTTCTCAGCCGGCACTTTTGTGGTCTGGGGATCGATCGCCTATCGGCATGGACTGGTGGCGAATACCATCCAGCTGACGATGTCGATCAGTGGGTTGATCGTTGCGTTGTTCATTGCCCGACGCTGGAAGCGGACGGGGGTACGCACCGCTTCGGAATACATCGGCAAGCGCTTCGGTACGGCCACGCAGCAGTTCTATACCTATCTCGTGTTGCTGCTGAGTCTGTTCTCCACGGCCTCGGTATTGTATCCGGTCGGTCGCATGGTGCATGTGGCCACGCCCTTTTCGCTGCAAACCTGCATCATCATCATCGGACTGATCATTGTGCTTTATACGGCTGCCGGCGGGCTCTGGGCCGTGCTGGTCACGGATGTCGTGCAATTTGTCATCCTGACCGCTTCTGTCATCATTGTTATTCCGATCGCATTCTCCGCGATCGGCGGTCCGGCCAGGCTGGTATCCGACACGCCTGTTGGTTTTTTCGATCTGTTCAATGAAGAATACACCCTGCCCTTCATGCTGGCTTTCATTATATATCAGACGGTGTATATCGGGGGCAACTGGAGTTATGTGCAGCGATACACCAGCGTGCGCGATGAAAACGGGTCTGCCCGCGTTGCCTGGCTGTTCACCCTTCTTTATCTCGTTAGTCCCTTTATCTGGATGATCCCGCCGATGATCTATCGGGTGCTGAATCCCGACTTGAACGGGTTGGGCGTGGAGGGGGCATATATGATGCTGTGTAAGCAGGTATTGCCGCCCGGACTCATCGGACTGGTGCTGGCGGGTATGATCTCTGCTACTTCCAGCAAGGCGAATACCACCATCAACCTGGCCGCCACCGTCTTCGCGACAGATCTTTATCGCAATGCTTTGCGCAGGCAGGCGGGTGACCGTGAGCTGATCCTCATGGCGAGGTTGTTCACGCTGCTTTTCGGTGCCGCGACGGTCGGATTGGCGCTGTGGATCCCGAAGATGGGTGGTATTGTGGATTTCGTGCTCAGCGTGGCGTCGATCGCCGGTGGCGCACTCTTTGCTCCGATCATCTGGAGTTTGTTTTCTGCAAGGCAGACGGCAAGGTCCGTGGTGACCGTCACGGTGACGACATTGGTAGTCAATCTCGGGTTAAAGTTCCTGCTGCCTGCGATGTATTCCGTCAGCCTGTCGAGGACCGTGGAAACTGTTATCGGGCAATGCACTCCTTTGTTGATGCTGGCGGGTTTTGAATGGTACTACCGGAAACGTATAACTGCAGATATGAATATAAGTGAGCTTACATCATCTCAGGTCGCGGAAGAGGTTGCTGATGCAGCTGATGCTGAGGCGCAGAACCGGTTCGGCATCAGGGTGATCGCCCTGTCGATGGCGCTGACGGGTGCGGGCATTGTATTGCTGGGCATGCTGGCGGATCATTCCTCTGCCGTGACGGCCTTCACAGGACTGGCGATCATACTTATTTCTATATGGATATGGCGTAAAACCTTGCGTATGAAGGCGGTTGTCGCGGGCCTTATATTTATTTCAGTGACCGTACAGGCGCAGCATCCATCGATTGCGCTGAAGCGGGTGTTGGTCAATCAGGCGGGGTATAATCTGTCGGAATCTAAGCGATGCGTCGCATGGAGTGCGGTGGACGGGCAGGCCTTCCGGATCCGCAACACGCAGGACGGGAAGATCGCATACACCGGCCGCATGATGGCTTCAGCCGGGGATTTTAGTGATTTCAATCCTTCGCTGGCCGGGCCTTATGTCATTGAAACGGATGGGTATCAGTCATCTGTACCCTTTGAGATCCGGCCTTTTCATCTGGAAACGATCTCATCAAAACTTGCCTATGATTTTTTCATGGATGTGCGGGGCTCGACAGACCCGGTGCATTCGAATGAGGCCAAAGTTTATGGTGGAGGTCCTTCGCGTGACTGCGGATCCTATACCCTGGAGACGGTTTTCGAAACGATGTTCTACGCCAGCAATCCCGCGTTGTTCGACCGGTGGAAGGGTGAGATGGGCGGCGGGAAGATGCCCGATCTGATCGCCCTGATCCTCTGGCATGCCGAGTTTGCCTATCATCATCATGCGTACAACGGACCGGTGGGTCATCGCCACGGCTGGCTGGGATATGAGGGTACGCCGAAGATGAACTATGATTACTGGAACACGCTCGACCAGCTGGCCGCGGTCTGTGCGGCCTACCAGACTTTTCTCAAGCCCTGGTTGCCGGAGGAACGCTACCGCGCCTATCGCAAACTGTGCCTGGAAAAATGGGAAGCGTATGAGCGTCACAAGGTCCTCCGGTACTGGACCTACAGCAACAAATGGGTGGATGTCGGCTATCAGGAATTCAATGAGATGGGGCATGCTTTCGGGCAGTCGGTCTTCAGCAACCTGTTCATGTACATGACGGAACTCGGAGAGCCTGACGGAAAGCCTGAGCAGTTCCTCCGATACGCGCAGGAAAGCGCGGCGGACATCGTCCGGAACTGGGATTTCAACAATGTCCGGCACATGTGGTGGATCCGGAATGCGGAGCATATCACGCCGCAGGCGCTGGCATTTTTCCTGATGCAATTTCCCGACAAGGCGCCGGCGGGTACCCGTGAAAAGCTGAACGGCTGGATGGATCACATCCTTTCGCGTTCTCGTAATGCCTGGCAGTACCGGACGCACAGTGATGAGGAATGGGCGCATCCCAAGACCAAAGAGCTGGGAGGTCCGCCGGCATTGGGCGGCAGTATTTTTGCCGCCGGGCATGTACTTGGCCGGCAGGATGGCCGGTCTGTGGCCTGGTCTCAGATTGATTTCACCTTTGGACTGAATCCGGTAGGTGCGCATTTCAGCAATAAGAGCCAGGAGCGTCTGGACATCAATGGTTACTGGCCCGGGATCGAAGTTGGCTGGCCGAAGGCGCATCCCAACGGATATGGGATGCTGGGCCGGGTTCGCGGCACCCTTGACGGAACGCCTATGGATGCAGATTTTCCCAGGCTGAGCGCACGGCGATCTGATACCTCCGGAGCCAGTGTCACTGACAAGATCGGGCTGGATGCCTATGCTACGGAAGGCTGGGCGATCTCAAACCGGGGATGGATGGCCACCCTCACATTTTCTTCGCTGCATGCTACGGAGATCCATTTTCTCGATCGCAGCGGAAAGCATACAGGACAGGTTCGCTCGGGCCAGCCGGTCCGCATTCGTCTGCGTGCGCCCCTCAACATCGAACCCGGCAAACCCGACCGTGGATGGGTCGAACTGAAGGCACCTGACGGAAAGATCACCAGGATCATCGTTATTGAAACCGGCGCGGATACCGGCATTTTCGAGGCTTCGCTCCCGGTCTTCGGATCCGGCATCTGGACGGTTTCTTACGGATACTGGGGATTCAGGAAACAGGCTTTGTTGAATGTAAAGTGAACATATGCTCATGCGAAACACCCTGTTCGGCTGTCTGCTGACGATCGTCTGTGTTGTGACCGGCACTTCCCGTGCCGTGGGCGGCACACCTCTCGCCGGAGAGGTCCGACAGCCATTGCCAGCCTTTTGGAAATTCCGGATCGATCCATATCAACAAGGGGAATCTTTGGGCTGGCATCGGGCATCGCATCCGACTGCCGGATGGGATTCCATGGCGGTGCCGGGTAACTGGGACCTGTCGAACGAATATGCCAACTATAAGGGAAAGGCCTGGTATCGCACGGTTTTCCGGACGTTGCCTTCGTCCGGCAAGCGCATTATTTTGGCCTTCGGTGAGGTGGGCAATGCCTATCGTATCTTTCTGAACGACAAGCTCATTGCCTCCGTGGATTGTGGTAACTATCCTGAGGAATTCGATATCACTTCGATGGTCAGGTCAGGGCAGTCTAACCTGTTGGCGGTAGAGGTCGACAATTCGCTGTCGTATGGAGCCTACTGGTCATGGGGCGGTCTCCGTCGTCCGGTGGCGCTTCATTACCGGCCTTCCGTTTATCTGCTTCGCCAGGCCGTAACGCCGGACATCGATCTGTTGCGGCATACCGCCAGGGTCCGCAGTGCCGTGACGATCCGGAACGCCGCAGGATCCAGTCAACGTATGGATGTCGAGCAGGAGATCCTGTATCGAAATCGTCGCATAGCCACTGCATCAGGAATGATCGAATTGGCCGGCCGGTCTTCTCCGGTCCTGATGCTCGACCTGAAGATCGATAGTGCCGGTGTAAAACTCTGGCATTTCGATCACCCGGAACTCTACACCAGTCGCATCACCCTGAAGTCGGCTGGTCGCGTGGTGCATGTCATAGAGGACCGGTTCGGTCTGCGCAAGATCGAGTTGTCCGGACATCAGTTCCTGTTGAACGGTGAACCGGTGAGGCTCACGGGCTTCAACTGGGTGGCAGACGACCGGGTCACGGGGAGTACCCTGCCGGCATACCGGTTCCGGGAGGATATCGATATGATGAAGCAGGCCGGTGCCACGATGGCCAGGCTTTCGCACCGGCCGTTGCCTTCGGATGTGATGGATTACCTCGATGAGAAAGGCATGCTGGTCATCGCAGAATTCAATATCTGGCCGTCATTCATGAATGATCGCAACCCGGAAGGCCGCCGCTATGCCAGTCAGCTCATCCAACAGCAGTACAATCACCCCAGCATCATCGGTTGGAGCATCGGCAATGAAAATGGGAAGTTGGGCGATCATCCGGAAGTAAATGAATATACTTCCGGCATGATCCGCTTCATCCGGGAAGAGTTGGACAGCGTGAGACTCGTTACCTGTGTCACGCATACGGCAGACAACCAGGACAATGACCCGGCACAGTTCGGGCCGGCCATCCTGATCAACAAATATGGTGGTTTTGTTTCTTCCGTGGATGCGCTGAACAAGCGTTATCCGGGCCGGCCGGTGTTCATGACGGAGTATGGACAGAACGGGGTGAACCTGAAGAATGAAACGCCCAACCGATCCGTATTCCAGACCATGATGGTTGAAGGCCTGAAACAGAAGGAACAGGTGTTCGGCTATTCGATCTGGACCTTCAACGATTATCGCAGCAATTATCACACGCCTGATCCGGCCTCCACTACGCCGGTGCATCAGAATCGTCCCTGGGGCGTGGTGGATGTATACCGGAACCGGAAGCGGTCTTACGATCAGATCCGGAAGTTTTTTGCACCGGTCGCGGGCTTACATGTTCGATACACGGGTGATAGTGCTCTGGTAGATATCCTTCCCCGTGGTCGGCTGGATATTCCTTCCTTTACCCTCAATGGTTATCGGCTTCGGGTGGAATGCCGCAAAGACGAACGATCTGTGTATCCGGTGCGTGACCTCCCCCTTCCGCGCATCACGCCCGGAGAGGCGACACTTTCGCGGGTGATCGGCGGATTGACTCCGGATGCCCGCTGGTACCGTTTTTCGCTGGTATCTCCGACGGGCTATCGGGTCATCGACACGACCATTCATCTGCAGACCCCGGCAAAACCCTCCGGTATTCAGATCGTCGAGGCCGATAAAGGTGTTCGGATGGTTTTCAACCGGAGCGACGATGCCCGGGAATATGTGTTGTACTATGAAACCGGTGGCGTGGTCAGGCAGACGGAACCAACGATCGATCATTATGCAGAGATCGACGGACTTATACCCGGAACGAGGTACAGGATCTGGTTGACGGGATGGAATGAACGTGGGTACGGAATGGCTTCGGATACCTTACGTTTTACGCCCCGCGCAGGTTTCACGGGATTGCCCCCGGTGGTCTGGCAGGCGGAGGGGGCAGATGGACGTATCTTCCTCGCCCCGTCGTACCAGCCGCAAGACCATCAATACGAGCTGCGATATGCGCCCGTGGTTGATTCCGTAAAAAAATGGCTGCATATCACTTCAACCAATTTTGGAATGGTGTCCATACCGGGTCTGCAAAACGGAAAGCAGTACACGGTTCAGATCCGCAGGCGGACCGGCTATAACGCCACCTGGAGTGTATGGAGTGAGCCCCATGTTGTGGAGGTCGGAAAGCCCTCGGAGATCGGCCGGGTCAACTGGTCGGAGCGTGCCGCGCCTTTGGAGGCGGATCACATGCTGAAGGATCCCGATTACAATATCTGGTGTGGGTCGGTCGTGCAGGGGGCAGACCAGCGGTTTTACATGGTCTACAGCCGGTGGCCCCGGGCCAAAGGCCACGAAGCCTGGATCACCCATTCGGAACTGGCCCTGGCGGTATCGGATGATCCGGCAGGTCCGTATCGTCATCTGAAAGTAATACTCCCCTCCCGCGGCCCCCGTTACTGGGATGGCATCTGTACCCACAATCCGGCCATCTATCGTCATAAAAACAAATATTACCTGGTGTATATGGGGGCTACGGGGCCGACACCCGAAAAGCCGGTTGCGCCATATTCCCGCGAATGGTACGTATATCGCAACAGCCAGCGGATCGGGGTGGCCGTCGCCGATCGTCCGGAAGGACCGTGGGCGCGTTTCGATCGTCCTATCCTTGCTCCGGAGCCGGATACGACCTCGCCGGATGCTGTGATGGTCAGCAATCCCTCGCTTACCTTTAACGACCGCGACGAAGTGGTGCTGGTATATAAGCAGGTAGCTTATAACGGCAATTTCAGAGGTGGTCGGGTTCGATTTGGGGTGGCGTTTGCGCCCACCGTGCTTGGGCCTTATAAAAAGCACCCGCGATCCGTTTTTGAATCGACCGACCCGGCTGTCAAGGGCGAATGGATGCTGGCGGAGGATCCTTTCATCTGGTTCCAGGAGGGGCGCTATCATGCCGTCGTTCGGGATGTCACGGGCAGGTTTACCGGTGACAAGGGACTGGCGCTGTTTACTTCGACGAATGCGATCGACTGGACCCCGACTTCGAAGCCTCGTTTCCTCGACCGGCAAACTTTTACAGCAGATGGCACACCGTTGGGTGACAAACTGGAACGCCCTTGGTTGCTGTTTGCCGGGGGCATTCCGAAATATCTCTTCGGGTCGATGGGTATCGACGGTCGAAGACATTCCATGAATATTTGCCTGGAGATCAAATAGAAAAAAGCTGACATGAAATACCTTGCTCCCTGGTTTCTTGCCACCATTTCTTTCCTACAGACCGGAGCCCAGACGCAGCCGTCCTCAGACCAACGTCTTTGGTATGAACGTCCGGCTGCCAAATGGCTGGAAGCACTGCCCCTGGGCAATGGAACCCTTGGAGGGATGGTTTACGGATCGACCGGTACCGAGCGGATCCGGTTGAACGAGCAGTCGCTGGTGACCGGAACGCCGAACTATGTTGGCTTCTACCAGGTCCTGGGGGATCTCTTTATCGAGACGGGGCATGAACAGAGCACGGGATACCGCCGCTCGCTGGACCTGTCAGATGCCGTTCATCGGGTGTCTTACCGACAAGACGGTGTCGATCATGTGCGGGAGTCCTTCGTTAGTCACCCCGACCAGGCGATGGTCGTCCTGCTGACCTCTTCCGCCAAGGGTCGCACGTCGGTGAAGATTCGTCTGGAAGACGATCGGAAGTCGCCACTAACGGTCACGGGTAACCGAATATTTTTCCGCGGCGCTCTCAAGGAGAATGGCATGGAATATGCCTGCGGCCTCGAAGTCATTCATCGAGGCGGGAAGCTGGTGTCCACAGCCGGTGCTGTTGAGGTGCAGCGGGCGGATACGGTGATGATCGTGCTGAATGCGGTCACTTCTTTCAAGAGATTTGCGGGCCGCGATGTATTTGGAAAACTGCCGATGGAGCAGCTGGAATCGGGGCTTCAGCAGGCGGCCAGACAAACATATGCTTCGTTGAAACGGAGGCATCGGGACGATTTTACCAGGTTGTTCGGCCGGGTTGATCTGGTACTGGGTGCTCCTGTGGACAAACCGACCTATGACCGCGTATTGGCGGTAGCCGGCGGGGCGAAGGACCCCGCATTGGATGCGCTCATGTTCCAGTATGGTCGCTATCTATTGATCAGTTCCTCCAGGAAGGGCGGATTGCCTGCCAACTTGCAGGGCATCTGGAATGACAGCAGCCGGCCGCCGTGGTACAGCCAGTACACGACGAACATCAATATCGAAATGAATTACTGGCTGGCTGAGGTGACCAATCTTTCGGAGATCCATCAGCCGTTGTTCGACTGGGTCCTGAACATGTCGAAGGTTCAGAAGACGACACAGGATTCTGTTATTCGGACTACACGTGGCTGGGTGTCTTACAGCACCAATAACATCATGGGTGGTGGCAGTGGATGGCGTATCCATCGGCCGGGCAGTGCCTGGCTGTCGAGTCATTTCTGGGAACATTTCCTCTTCACCCGGGATACCGTTTTCCTGCGCGACAAAGCCTTTCCGCTGATCAGGGATATCGTGGATTTCTGGGAGCATCATCTCGTGGCCAGGCCTGACGGAAAGCTGATCACCCCGGATGGATGGTCGCCGGAGCATGGACCGGGTAAAAACGAAGGGGATCAGAAACCCTATCCCGGTGTGACTTACGACCAGCAGATCGTGTACGATCTGTTCAGCAATTACATCCGTGCCTCTGAGATCCTCGGATCGGATCCTGTGCATCGCCGGAAAATTTCGGTTATGCGTGACCGTTTGCTGGGACCTGTCATTGGCAGATGGGGGCAGTTGCAGGAATGGCAGGATGATGTGGATGATTCCACGGATCGCCACCGGCATCTCTCCCATTTATTTGCGGTGTATCCCGGATCGCAGATCACCCCATGGAGGACGCCGGAATGGGCGCGGGCTGCGGCTGTTTCGCTGCAGTCGCGTGGCGACCGCAGTACCGGATGGAGCAGTGCCTGGCGGATCAGCCTATGGGCGAGGCTTTGGGACGCGGAAAAGGCCTATCAATCGGTCAAATCCCTAGTCACCCCGGCGGAACGGGCATCGGGCCAGCCGAATGGGAGTGGGGTGTACACCAACCTCTTCGGCGCGCATCCACCCTTTCAGATGGATGCCAATTTCGGCTTCACGGCCGGCGTAGCGGAGATGCTGTTGCAAAGCCATTCTGATACGGTCCATTTCCTGCCGGCCCTTCCCAATGCATGGCCTGATGGCCATGTGAAAGGACTGAAAGCGAGGGGAAATGTCACAGTCGATCTGCAATGGAAGCAAGGACGACTTCATCGGGCCACGCTGCGTCCGGCCTTTTCGGGATACTACCGGCTGCGGTATCAGGACCGTGTGGTCAGGCTTATGCTCCTGAAAGGACAGAAATACGTGATCGATCACCGGCTGACCATTCTGCGGGAGGGCCAGCCTCCGATCCCAACCTATCCCAAACCCGCTACGGACCTGAGCTGGTGGAAACGCGATAAGTTCGGGATGTTCATTCACTGGGGCCTCTCCACCCTGATCGGTCAGGAGATCAGCTGGTCGAGGGGTGGCTACGGGGCACAACGATATGATTCATTAAAATATCGGCTCAATCCGGTCGATTTCGATGCCGATAAATGGGTGGCTGTTGCCAAGGCGGGCGGGATGAAATACATCATCTTCACCGCGAAACATCACGACGGTTTCTGTAACTGGTTCACGAAGACGACGGATCATCATATTGGCAACACACCCTTCCGTCGGGATATCTGCAAGGAACTCGCGGACGCTGCCCGGAAAGCGGGATTGAAGATCGGTTGGTATTATTCTCCGGCCGACTGGAAGGATGAGGATTGCCGGGATCCTGAGCGGAATGTGATCTACCAGGCGCGTATGACGGAACAGGTCAGGGAATTGCTCACACGCTATGGGAAGATCGACCTGATGTGGTTTGATTTCGAGGGTGGACCCATCCCCGGAGATCCGTCCGTGCTCTATCGCATGGCCAAGCAGTTGCAACCTGGTATCATCATCAACAACCGGCTCGATGTGGTGCATACGGATGAGTCGCATG
>CANHUK010000002.1 GCA_947463755.1 Chitinophagaceae bacterium | reverse complement strand
TGACGGCATACTGAAACAAACCGCCGTCATCCCCTTCGGTGGAGAGAACATCACCCTTGACATCAAGAACGGACTGGGTGTCCTGAAGGCGCAGGCCGAGCGCATGAAGATCCTTTTCGGAAGTGCCCTCGCCGAAGAAGCACAAAAGAACGCGTTCATCTCCATTCCCAGCCTCCGGGGTCTGCCCTCCAAGAACATCGCGGTGAAAAACCTGGCCGCCATCATCCAGGCCCGGATGACTGAGATCCTGGAATTCGTGAGCTATAACCTAAAACAGGTCGGCCTTGATAATCGCTCCCTGAACGGCGGCATCGTACTCACCGGTGGCGGCTCTCAACTCAAACACCTCATTCAGCTGACAGAATACGTGACCGGCCTGAACGCCCGCATCGGCTATCCCCATGAGCATCTGATGACCGGGCACATCGAGGAACTCTCGAAGCCTATGTACTCCACCTGCATCGGCCTGATCCTCAAAGGGTACAATGTCTATGAAAATAGCCAGAACCGGCTGGTTGTCCCTTTTGAGTCGGAGGCCCTGACCGAATCTCCTGTTATTGAATTGCCTGAAGTTCCTGAGGGAACCGCGACCATTGGCGTTTCTGCCGGAAACAGGAGGAAGAGCCTCAAGCAGTTCATGGATAAGATCAAGTCCGGCCTGATCGAAATGTTCAAGGAGGAAACCGAAGACCCCAGATTCTGAAACCCATAAGTACATCCAGTAACCGATGCCCGACCATCTGCCCGGGCCAGGTTGATTCAGCGGCAGATGAAAAACAAGCAAGCCATGATATACTTTGATCTTCCGAAGCAGCAGTCCTCCATTATCAAGGTCATCGGCGTCGGTGGCGGTGGCAGCAATGCGGTGAACTACATGTTCAGCCAGGGCATCGAAGGCGTCGACTTCATCATCTGCAACACAGACGAGCAGTCTCTGGCCTCGAGTAAAGTGCCGAACCGCATCCAGCTGGGCCCCAACCTTACCCAGGGACTCGGAGCAGGCGCCAACCCCAGCATCGGTCGACAGGCGACGGAAGAAAGCCTGGAAGAGATCCGGCGTATCCTTGAAGTGAATACCAAGATGGTATTCATTACAGCGGGAATGGGCGGCGGAACCGGTACCGGAGGTGCACCCATAGTGGCCAAAATGTGCCGCGAAATGGGGATCCTGACCGTGGGCATCGTAACCACCCCCTTTTCCTATGAAGGAAGGAAAAGGCAGGTGCAGGCCCAGGAAGGGATCGAGGAGATGAAGGGATATGTTGACACCCTGCTGATCATCAGCAACGACAAACTTCGGCACCAGTATGGTAACCTGACCATGCGAGCCGCTTTTTCCACAGCCGATAATGTACTCGCCACCGCGGCCAAATGTATCACCGACGTGATCAGCTCCAAGGGGCACATCAATGTTGACTTTGCAGATGTCTGTACGGTCATGCGCAATGGCGGCGTCGCAATCCTGGGCAACGCCAGGGCCGAGGGTGAAGACCGGGCAAGGCTGGCGATCGAGCAGGCTGTCAACTCTCCGTTGTTGAATGACAATGACATCCGCGGAGCCAAATGGATGCTGATCAACATCAACTCGGCAGAAGGCGAGTACGAATTCAAGATGGACGAGGTTGAAGTGATCCAGCAATATCTCATGGCGCATGCCGGTACCGAGCGGGATCTTATCCTGGGCATGGGCTACGATAACAGCCTGGGCCGCGATATCAGCATCACCCTGATCGCCACCGGATTTGAGCATCGCAGTCCTTTTGATATGCCGGTGGCCAAGGCCGTCACTGCACAGGCAGCCCCTGCAGCCGCGACTCCGGAAAAACCGGTCGTTTTCAGCCTCGATGAGGCACAACCCGTCGCTGCCCCGGTATCAACATCCGTCGAAGTTAACCCGGAACCTGTCCTGGACATGCCGACCCTCTTCGAACTGGGGATGGAAGAAAAACCCGCCGTCGCAGCACCTGCGCAACAGAGACCGCCGGAAAGGACCGCTCAGCGGCCTGAACAGGGAATTTTTCCGTTTCAGACCACCGTCGTACCTTCACCCCTGGAAACAACAGCACCTCAACGAAACCCGAATGCGGAAGACCATCCTCAACGGTCCCCGGAAGAGATTCAACACTGGTACAATCCCAACAGCGAGCAGCAGTCAACGCCGCCTCAGACAGGTGGCTTCCTCTCCCGCCCACGCAGGATCTATGCCGATGAAGAAGAGATTCAACATACCGTAAATCCCGACCCTGTAAACCTGAATTCAAAGCAGCCGCCCATCGAAGAGGCAGATCCAGACTCCGAGATGCGGCTTGTGATCAGCGAAAACCCCGCGGCGGATGAAGTGACCAGCCCGGGCAAGTACACCCATTCGGCTTTCGCAGAGGAACCTGCTTTGCAGGACGAGGCGGAAGAGCTTAAACGCAAGGCGGCTGAACGTTTGCACAAGTTGCGCAACTTGTCCTATAACGTGAATGGCGCTGACCCGAATAACGAGTACGAGCACGTGCCAGCATTCATCCGCCGCAATTTATTGGAAAAGGAACTGACACATTCTGTTGCCGAGGAATATTACAGCAGCATCACCGTCAAACCGGATGAGCGGAATAAGGGCCACCTGAGTTCATTGAACTCGTTCCTGGAAGGAAAGAAACCGGATTGAGACGAAACGGCTGCCCAATACAGGCAGCCGTTTTCACTTCTGAATCCACAGGGAGAAATCCCCACCCCGGCCTTATTGCCGGGGTTTTTGTTGGCGGTTACCTCGAGCCCGACGATGGCTTATACACCCCTTCAATCTATGAAATAGCTTACCTTTGCAGTGCATATGTATACAGTACTTATCACCGGTGGAACAGGTATGATAGGCACGGCACTCAGCCGCCGACTGCTGAATGAAGGTTACAATGTCATCATTCTGTCCAGAAACCCACAGGAGACCGCCGCAAGCCATCCGCTGGGTGCGGAGCGCAATTTCTTTCGATCCAGCGGAAACCTGTTCTACTCCCGATGGGATGTCAAGGGTATGACCATCGACCCGACCGCCCTGGCAGAAGCTGATTTCATCGTACATCTCGCAGGTGCCGGCGTCGCAGCCCAGCGCTGGTCCGAAGCGCGCAAACAAGAGATCCGGGAAAGCCGGACCCGCAGCAGTGAACTCCTGCTGAAGGCTCTCCGCGCTCAGCCAAATAAGGTGAGGGCCGTCATCAGTGCCTCCGCCATCGGTTACTATGGGCCCGATAACGGAACACCATTTATAGAAGAAGATACCCCGGCAGACGATTTCCTCGGCTCTACCTGCAAACAATGGGAAAAAAGTATAGATCCCGTCACGGAACTGGGCAAGCGTCTGGTGAAAATGCGCCTCGGTATCGTCCTGGCCAATGAAGGCGGGGCACTGCGGGAATTCAGGAAACCGCTCAACATGGGCGTCGCTGCCATTCTAGGAGATGGCAGCCAGATGATCAGCTGGGTCCATGTAGATGATATTTGCCGGGCCTTCATACATGCCATCGAACACGACGACATGCAGGGCGTCTTCAACCTGACCGCTCCGACGCCGGTATCCAACCGTACCCTCACCCTTTCGCTCGCGCAGAAATCAAACGGACGGCTATACATCCCCTTCCGGGTGCCGGGTTTCCTGTTGAAGGTCATACTCGGTGAGATGAGCATCGAAGTGCTCAAAAGTGCAACCGTCAGCAGCCGCAAGATCCAGCAGGCAGGATTCAGTTTCCAGTATCCGGATATCGACGAGGCACTCAGTCAGTTGACGAGCTGAAAGGTTCCGGATCAAAAGAAGGAGAAGTCCTCTGGAACCTGCATGGTGTAGCGATCATTCAACCTTTAATGCAAATCTGGAGGGCCTCAGCCTGCATGTTTTCTGGCAACCTACCTTCACATCCTATTCCGATTGGCAATGACTCCAGAAAGAGAGCGACGGATCGAATCGGTGCTTGACCGACGCCAGCCTGACCTGACCGTAGTATTGGAAAATGTATTCGATCCACATAACATCGCAGCAGTGTTGAGGACCTGTGATGCAGTGGGTATCGTGGAAGCCTATGCCATTACCGACAAGATCCCCCATCGAAAAGCGTGGGGGTTCAGAAGTTCAAGAAGCGCGAGCAAATGGGTGAAACTCCATTACTTCGAAGATCGTAGCGCTTGTCTCGACAGGGTGCGTGTCAGATATCCACGCCTGCTGGGGGCCTCTCTGGGTTCAGGGATACCCTCCATGTTCGAAACCAATCTGACTGACCCGGTCGCCCTTGTCTTCGGCAATGAGAAATATGGACTGAGTCCCGAAATGATGAAGGCCTGCGATGGTTTCTTCTCCATACCTCAGCAGGGTATGATCCATTCACTCAACATCTCCGTGGCCTGTGCCGTCACCCTCTATGAAGCCATGAGACAGCGGATGAACGCAGGTCTTTATGATAAGCCATCACTGGATGCGGTAGCTCGTTCAGGAATTTTTACCGAATGGGCCGGGGGAGGTCACGATGACAATGATGTTGAAGTCTAGGATCTGACCTGAATACTTTCCTCCGTCTTCAAGGCTTGTGATACGGGTAACTCGATCGTTCGCGGAATACGGTTCTTGTCGAACGGGTGACTGGTCAGCAGAAAATGCACGGATTCAGCCAGGATCTGCATCCGAAGGGCATTGAATTGCTCCATCTGAGTGGCCGGAAGCCGAAGAAGATAGCCTTCAGTACCCACCTTCTGATCGAAATCCGGATTCAGCGCATTGAAGAGTCCAATATCCATGGACAGGTTCTTCGCAATGATCAGGCTATGGAATTTCCCGCTGATGCGCAGGGTGATGGTGCCTGCGAGTCCTGCGCTGTCGATCTGTTGTTTGGCTTCCGCCATGTATCCCGCCCGCACTGCTTCAGGGCTCAGCACATCATCCATGACATGCCTCACAGCCATGAATTTTTTGACATGATTACGCGTCTCTGCGGGGAGCATGTATTGTAATTTCCAGAAATCACGGGTGTGACCGCGCTTCATGGCAGACTGTACCTTGCCGGGGCCCGCATTGTAAGCGGCGATCACCAAAAGCCAGTCTCCGAATTCGGCATACATCCTGTCGAGCATCCTGGCTGCGGCATGCGTGCTCTTGTAAAGGTCGTATCGCTCATCTGATCTGCCGCCTACCTGCAGACCCATCGATCTGGCCGTCTCCGGCATGAACTGCCAGGGACCGGTCGCCCCCTTTCTGGAAACCGCACTTGACCTCAGATCCGACTCAATGATGCACAGATATTTCAGCTCAAGCGGGATGCCGTACTCCGTCAGCACGCGATCGATGAGCCTGAAATGTGGCATCCACTCCTCACGCTTCTTTTCCAGCCGTGCCTGATGGATAGATTGGAACTGCCTGATATACCCGGCTACCAGGGGATGCTGGTCATTTGTCGTGGGATAAGGTCTGGAGACAGGGGTGCTTCGAACACCTGCGGAGAGATCGGGTACCGTCTCAGTTACGCGCTCCGTGGCAGAAGTTAATGCCAACAGCCTTCCTGCATCAGGCATAGAGTCCTGAAGACGATCTTCCAGCGCGGTGGCAGAGGAAGCGGTGAGCGTAATGGCAAAGAGCCAGCCTGTGATGGTCAGGTTTCTGTTCATTGGTGCTTTTTAACGCGGCACAACCAACCGGCCGTCCCGCTCTGGACCCAATCACACATGGTACGGACAACACGCCTCCTCTCAGGAGGTGGCCCGGTTAAAGAACTGCAGGAGCGAAAGCTCACGATGCCTCCCGGACAAGCCCTGTACCCCAAACGGCATGCCATTCGAGTGTTTTCCGATGGGAAAACTTATCCCCGGAATGCCTGCCAGATTGGCATAAACTGTGAATATGTCGGCCAGGAACATGGATATGGCATCTTCGCTTTTTTCCCCAAAATGGAATGCTGTGAAGGGGGATGTCGGCAGCAGCAGGATATCATGCGACCGGAAGATCTCCAGGGTCTGATCGACAATGCGCCTGCGCGCCTGCTGCGCTTTGGTGAAGTATGCGTCGAAATATCCGGTACTCAGGACGAATGTTCCAAGCATGATCCTCCGCTTCACTTCCTTCCCGAAACCTTCTGACCGCGACTTGGCGTAGATATCGTCTAATGTTGGGGATTCGGCTTCTGTCCGATGCCCATATCTGATGCCGTCGTATCGTGACAGATTCGAAGAAGCCTCGGCGGTGGTCAATATATAGTAAGTGGGAACGATATGATCAAGGAAGTCTAGCTGCACCGGCGTCAGCACATGTCCCTCTTTCCGGAGTCCTTCCATGAACAAGCGAATGCCTGCAGATATCTCCGGGTCTACCGACGGATGGCCCAGCGCTTCCTCGCTGTAGGCAATGCGGAATGTTTGCCCGGATCCAACCAGTGAACTGTAAGGAGGAACGGGTGCGCTGCTGGCCGTGGCATCCATTCCGTCGGCCCCCGCCATCACTTCCAGGCAAAGGGCGATGTCTTCCACGCAGGTGCCGAGGATGCCGATCTGGTCAAAGGATGAGGCGTAAGCGATCAGTCCGTGCCGGGAGATGCGCCCGTATCCGGGTTTCAGACCGATGACGCCGCAGAAATCAGCAGGCTGTCGTACCGACCCGCCTGTATCGCTCCCGAGGCTTACCATGCACAGGCCGGCGGCCACAGCCGCCGCAGATCCGCCAGAAGAGCCTCCGGGCACCCTGGTTTCATCCCGCGGGTTCAGCACCTTGCCATAGGCAGAATGTTCATTGGAGGATCCCATCCCAAATTCATCGCAGTTGAGCCTGCCGATGATGATCGCATCTTCCGCCAGCAGTCTTTCCACGGCTGTTGCCGAATAAACGGAATGGAATTCAGAAAGGATGGAAGAACCTGCCGTTACGCGATGACCGCGATGACAAATAACATCCTTCAGGCCGATGACCACGCCAAAAAGACGGCCAGTCGGTCCTCCGGATCTAAGTCGTTCATCAAGTTGACGGGCGAGGAGCCGGGCTTCTTCATCGTACACTTCAATGAAGGCATTCAGCCTGGCGTTCCGCGCGATCTCTGCAATGTAGTGTTCTACCACACCGGCACAAGAAGTAGACCCGGCTTTCAGGTCAGCCTGGTATGCGGCTATGGAACGATGAGCGTACAATACGGGAAGGGGATGGGTGAAATGGTGCAGCGGGAGTTACTTGTTCTCCTTATCCCGCATGCCTTCTTCGATCTCATTCTTCACGTTGGTCTTGGCGTCGTTGAATTCACGAATGCCGCGACCCAGGCCGCGCATGAATTCGGGGATCTTACGTCCGCCGAAGAGGATCAATACGGCCAGGACGATGAGGATCCATTCGGTGCCGCCAGGCATGGAGATCAGGAATATGGAGTTGGCTGCCATGGTCATTGGTTTTGTGTTACGATACAAAGGTAATGAAATTCACCCCATCAAGGTAGGGGGTGGGCATAATAAAAAAGCGGGTCTGGTGACCCGCTTTTCCGATATGTTTGGCGACAGGATTACCTGACACGCTTTTCCTTGATCCTGGCGCGCTTACCACTGCGGGTGCGGAGGAAGTAGAGCTTGGCACGGCGAACCTTACCCACTTTGTTCAGGGTGACGGATTCAATGTGCGGGGAGGTGGCGGGGAAGGTACGCTCCACCCCTACGCCATCGGAGATCTTACGAACAGTGAAAGTAGCCGTAGCTCCCTCTCCCTGACGCTTGATCACATCTCCTTTGAAGCTCTGGATGCGCTCCTTGTTGCCTTCAACGATCTTGTAGTTCACTGTCACGTTGTCTCCGGCCTTGAATTTGGGGAGGGTGGATTTGGCGGACAGCTGCTCGTGTACAAAGGCTATGGCGGCGTTCATAAACTTAAATTTAGGACGGCAAAGGTATGCCTTTTCGTTATTAGTGCAAAGATTTTTTCTATCAGGTTGTCCCGTTATCAGCGGGCGATGTTGACCGAGCGTTTTTCACGGATGACCGTCACCTTGATCTGACCGGGGTAGGTCATCTCGTTCTGGATCTTGTTGGCCATGTCAAAACTCAGCTGTTCGCTATCGTTGTCGCTCATCTTGTCGGCCTCGACGATGACGCGCAGTTCACGTCCTGCCTGGATCGCATAGGCCTTCTCGACGCCACCATAGCCCATGGCCAGGTTCTCGAGATCTTTGATCCGCTGAATGTACTGCTGCATGATTTCGCGGCGTGCCCCGGGGCGTGCCCCGCTGATGGCATCACAGGCTTGTATGATGGGGGAAATGACGAACTGCATCTCCATTTCATCGTGGTGTGCCGCAATGGCGTTGACTACGGCAGGGTTCTCACCGTACTTTTCGGCGAGCTTTCCGCCCAGCAGCGCATGGCTCAGTTCGGTTTCCTCATCGGGTACCTTGCCGATGTCGTGCAGGAGGCCCGCACGCTTGGCCAGTTTCGGGTTCAATCCAAGTTCTGCGGCCATGATGCCGCAAAGGTTGGCCACTTCACGGCTGTGCATCAGCAGATTCTGGCCGTAGGAAGAACGGAAACGCATCTTTCCGACGACACGCACCAGCTCTTTATGAAGACCATGTATACCCAGTTCGATGATGGTGCGCTCCCCGATCTCCATGACCTGCTCTTCGATCTGGCGGCGCGTTTTCTCTACGACCTCCTCGATGCGGGCCGGATGGATCCTTCCGTCTGCCACCAGGCGCTGCAGGGAGAGTCGGGCGATCTCACGACGCAACGGGTCGAAAGAGGAGAGCACGATGGCTTCCGGGGTGTCGTCAACGACCAGGTCGACCCCGGTGGCTGCCTCGATGGCCCGGATGTTCCGGCCTTCCCGACCAATGATCTGTCCCTTGATCTCATCGCTCTCCAGGTTGAAGACGGTGACCGTATTTTCGATGGTCTGCTCCGCTGCCGTGCGCTGGATGGACTGGATGATGATCTTCCGGGCCTCTTTGTTGGCGCGCTGCTTGGCATCCTCGATGATCTCCTGTTGCAGCGAAAGGGCTTTGGTATGGGCTTCCTGCTTGAGGCTCTCCATGAGCTGGGTCTTCGCCTCCTCAGCGGTCAGCCCCGCGATCTTCTCCAGACGGCGGATATGTTCCTCCTGATGCTTTTCGAGTTCTGTACGCTTTTGGGTGACTACTTCGATCTGACGGTTCAGATGCTCTTTGATGCTGTCGTTCTCCTTGGTCTGTTTCTCCAGGCCCTCCAGTTTCTGATTGATCGTCTGTTCCTTCTGTTTGATGCGGCCTTCCGCGTCAGCGATCTTCCGGTTCTTCTCGTTCACCTCGCGGTCGTGTTCCGCTTTCAGTTGTACGAATTTTTCCTTGGCCTCCAGCATCCGCTCCTTCTTGATGGTCTCGGCATTTGATTTTGCTTCCGAGATGATCTTGCGTGCCTGCTGTTCGGCCTCCTCGATTTTACTGGCCGTGTTCTTCGCGAAAATGACCTTGCCGGCGAAAATGCCCGCTGCGAGCGCCACCAATCCGGTTATGAGGGATATGATGAGAGATGTGTCCATGTTTGTTGGGTTTGTTCAGATTCACAGATACCTTCCTGAACCCGGTAAGGGTCGGGCCGGGGTGTTGATCTACGAAGGTACGAAATCGGTCGCACTCGGCGAAACACCACTCCGCCGTCCCGGAAACACCCGGCCCCCCGGCCTCAACGATCCCCGAGTTGCTGGTCGATCAACCTTTCCATCTCTTCCAGACCCGCTGTCAGCGCTGCCTGGTCTGCCTGAAGCAGGCTTTGCTCCTGTTCGGTGACAAACCACAACATCACCATCGCGATGTAATCCTGCATATCCTTTCCTGCGAAGCGGCCCTTGAAATCCAGGATCCTGTCGTTGATGAGCCTCATCAGTTTGCGAACCTTCTCCTCATCCGCCGCATCGATCCGCACGCGATAGGTCCGGTCGCCAATGACGATATTGATCGGGATCAATTCCTGCATTTGTTGTGTGATGTTTTTTTATATATTTGAAATTCAACCATGCGTTTTCCAATCCTTAGAAGAACTGACAGCATACCTGTGATCGCCGCAAAGCATCACAAACAACACAGGAGTCGACAATGTCAGCCAAACTTAGAACCCCGATCTTCATAGACAGCGTTATTTTCGAGTTCCCAGATCCGCCCGCCCGTTATCTCAGGGCCATTCTGAAAGATGACTGCGGGGTGATCTGCAGTACGCTGGACGCCGAAGTACCACTTGGCTCCCGCAGTTTTCGCTGGAGTGGATTGAACGATCTGCCCTACGGCGTCTACACGATCGAGTACGCGCTCGGTGCTTTCGAGGAGTCCAGCCGGATGGTCAAGCGGGTCTGACACCATCAGTCACCCAGCAGGGCGATGCACCGGTCGATCTCCCGTATGTAATGGCTCAACTTGCGTTCGAGTTCCCGTCTGCCCTGTTCGTCCGTCTCTCCCGAGGAGGCGTTCAGCAGGGCGAGTTGTTGCTCCAGCGCGGCGTGGCGGGTCCGGAGTTCCTCCTCTGCCGCCATCCGACGCTCCAGCTCCGCCTTCACCTTCTCGTGCTCCTTTTCCAGGGCGCGGTAATTCCTGATCAGCTTGGAGAGTTTGGAACTCAACCGGGCGATATGGTCTGCAACGGGCGTCATTTGTTCAGCGGCGAACCTGTGCGCCCAGGTCCTTTTCAAGGGTGGTGACGATCTTGCGAATCATTTCGTCGACTTCCGCATCCGTCAGGGTCTTTTCCTCATCCAGGAAAGTGAAGCTCATGGCCATTGACTTAAGACCGGCTCCCAGTTTGTCACTTTCGAATATGTCGAACAGGCTGAACGACCGAAGTCTGGCCAGCTTCAGCCCTTCAGTGGCAGCGCGTATCTTTTCGTAAGGCAGATGACGTTCGACCACAAAGGCCAGATCCCGGGTCACCGCCGGGAAACGGGGCACTTCGCGATAGCGCAGACGCGGTGCGGCCGCAGCGGCATCCAGGAGCATTCCCCAGTCGATCTCTGCATACCAGACATCCTGCCTGATATCGAAACGAGCCATGGTTTCCCGTCCGGCCTTTCCGATCCGGGCCATCACACGGCCTCCGACCATGCCCGAAAGTGTGAGTTCCAGCCGGTCGGCCGGTGCGTCAACCCACTGCGGTTCATGGGTGCCGATCTGCCGGAAGATCATATTGACCAACCCCTTCAGATAGAACAGGTCCGCCTCAGCGCCATCCTTCTTCCATCCTTCTGCCCTTCTTCTTCCGGTCTGGAATATGGCCAGCCGGTCGGTCTCTGCATATACCCCGTTGCCATCCTGCGCGTAGGTCTTTCCAAATTCAAAGAGCTGCAGGTCGAGATTCTTGCGGTTCAGGTTGTGAGCGACTGCCTGAAGTCCGGTTTCGAGCATGGAGGGACGAAGCATATCCAGCTCGGCGCTCAGACTGTTCATCATGCGGACACTCCGGCTCAGTTCTTCCTCTGTATACTGCCCGCTGAACGTGATCGAATTGTTCAGCATCTCCTGAAAACCCAGTCCCACCATGACCGCGGAGATCTTCTCGCGGGCAGACTCGCGGTATTCCAGCGGGTCGGGGGTCGGCGAGTAGCTGACCCGGGTCGGGATGGCGATATTGTCGAAGCCGTCGATCCGCATCACTTCCTCAGCGATGTCGGCCGGTAATGATATGTCTGTCTTGTGCGAAGGGATGCCCACTGTCATGCGGTCACCCTCGTGGGCCGTTATCGAGAACCCAAGGGCAACCAGGATGCCGGCGATCGTATCGTCTCCGTAAGCCTTTCCGCTCAGTCTGCGGATGAAATCACCGGAGAAGGTCAGTTCCCGGGCCGGTACCGGCGACGGATACACGTCGACGACCGCTGATGCGATGCGGCCGTTCGAGAGCCGGCAGATGAGTTCTGCTGCCCGTTGCAATACATCGGCCGTGCGTCCGATGTCCACACCCTTTTCGAAATGTGTGGCAGCATCGGTGCGCAGCTGATGCCGGAAAGATGTTTTCCGGATCGACACCGGATGGAACCAGGCACTTTCAAGGAACACGTTCCGGGTCTGGTCCGAGACACCGCTGTCGATCCCGCCGAAGACACCGCCGATGCAGAGCCCCTCGCCGTTTCCGTCACATATCATTAGATCCTCGGACGACAGCGATCTCTCCTTTCCGTCAAGCCCACGGAAGCGGGTGCCCTCCTCCAGGGTCCGGACGCGGATACTTTGACCTGCGATGCGGTCTGCGTCGAAGGCGTGCAGCGGTTGCCCCGTCTCATGGAGCACATAGTTCGTGATATCCACGATGTTGTTGATGGGACGCAGACCGATGGCGCGCAACCTGTCCTGCAGCCAGCGCGGTGAAGGTTCCACGGTCACGCCCGAGATCGCCACGCCGGCATAGCGCAGACAGCGGTCCGGCGCTTCGATCCTGACCTCGAAGGGAAGGCTTTCCTCACCCTTCGGCAGGCCGGCGTCAAATGGCTGCCGCACTTCGGCCGTCAGGCCCTCGTGGTGACGCAGCCATGCGCATACGTCCCGGGCCACGCCGAGGTGACTCATGGCATCACTGCGGTTCGGCGTCAGTCCGATCTCTATGACGTGGTCGGAATAGGGCCTGAAATGATCGGCCGCAGGCATACCGGCCGGCAGGCCATCGGGGAGGATCATGATCCCTTCGTGCGAATCCCCCAGCCCGACCTCATCCTCCGCGCAGATCATCCCGTGACTTTCAACCCCCCGGATCTTCGCGACCCGCATGGTCATGGACGCATGACCGGGAGGATGGATGGTTGCCCCGACAGGCGCCACCAGCACCGTCTGACCCGCCGCGACATTCGGCGCTCCGCATACGATCTGGACCGGCGCTCCTGTACCCAGTGCTACCTGCGTCACCTTCAACCTGTCTGCATTCGGATGCTGAACGACCTCCAGCACTTTGCCGACGAGCAGACCGGCCAATCCGCCGGTCACTTCCTCCCAGGCCTCATATCGTTCGACCTCCAGCCCGATGGCGTTGAGGATCATCGACAACTTCTCATGCGGCAATTCCACGGGGAGGTAGTCGGACAGCCATTTATAGGATAACACCATAAAGTCGCACGTGATTTCAGACAAAGATAACGTCTGGCCGCGGTTTGCGCGCGCCTTCGTTGTCATCCGGCCGGTGAGCAGGCTCCGGGCCGGGGGCTCATCTCTGAAGACCGGAATAATTGACCGGAGCGGTCGTCAATTTTTTGCCTAGATTTGCGCCCCTGCTCGTCAAAATGTGGATAAGCGGGCCCGGACTGTGGAAAATCACCCCTCCCGCTGTGCTGAACTTTAATCGCATCTCAGCGCGGCGGGCATCAGTCCGATGGAGTATTTTCGTCGTCCGCCCTGACCGGCGGATGCGTTTCTTCAGCCTCCAATCAGATCGATATGACAGAGCCTACGAATACGAACCGCGACCGTAAAAACCGGCGCAAACCCCCACTGGAACTGAACAACCTGGTGTTTGGTAAGGTGCCTCCGCAGTCAAGGGAACTGGAGGAAGCCGTTCTGGGCGCCATCATGCTCGAAAAAAGCGCCTTTGATACCGTCGTGGAGATCCTGAAGCCGGAGTGTTTTTACATGGACGGGCACCAGCGGATCTTCACAGCGATGATGTCGCTCGCCAACAAGCAGATGCCGATCGACCTGCTCACCGTCGTAGAAGAACTCAAATTCAAACAGGACCTGGAGATCGTCGGTGGCGCATACTACATCTCCAAACTGACGAATGCGGTGGTGTCATCCGCCAACATCGAGGCACATGCCCGCATCATCCTGCAGAAATTCATCCAGCGGGAACTGATCCGCATGAGTGGTGAGATCCTCACCGAAGCCTATGAAGACTCCACGGATGTATTCGACCTGCTGGACGTTGCCGAGAGCAAGCTTTTTGAGATCACCAACAACCACCTCCGGAAGAATTTTGACTCGATCGACACCGTCATCATGCAGACGATCAAGCGGATCGATGATATGCGCAACCGGCAGGAGGATATCACCGGTGTGCCTTCCGGCTTTACGCACCTCGATAAAGTGACCTACGGCTGGCAGAACTCCGACCTGATCATCCTGGCGGCCCGTCCCGCCGTGGGTAAGACCGCCTTTGCGCTCACTCTGGCGCGCAACGCTGCGCTGCATCCCACTAAACCGACGCCGGTCGCGCTCTTCAGCCTGGAGATGAGTTCCGGACAGCTTGTGCAGCGTATCCTGTCGGCCGAAAGCGAGATCTGGCTGGAAAAGATCTCCCGCGGACGGATGGAGGAGCATGAAATGCAGCAGCTTTACAAGAAAGGCATCCAGCGACTCTCCAAGGCCCCCATATTCATTGATGATACCGCTGCCCTCAACATCTTCGAACTGAGGGCCAAGTGCCGACGTCTTAAAAGCAAGCACAACATCGGAATCATCATCATCGACTATCTCCAGCTGATGACCGGTGGCGGTGGCGACAGAAATTCCAACCGCGAACAGGAGATCAGCCAGATCTCCCGGAACCTGAAGGGGCTCGCAAAGGAGCTTCAAGTGCCGATCATTGCGCTCAGCCAGCTAAGTCGCGACGTGGAAAAACGAAAGGATGGCAACAAGATCCCGCAATTGAGTGACCTGAGGGAATCCGGCGCGATCGAACAAGACGCCGACATGGTCATGTTCCTGTATCGTCCAGAATATTACGACATCACCAGCAACGAGTTCGGAGAAAGCAACAAGGGGGAGACCCATGTGCGCATCGCCAAGCACCGAAATGGTACGCTGGAAAACATTAAGTTGCGTGCCCTGCTGCATATCCAGAAGTTCGTCGACATGGAGGATAATGATTTTCCCGGGCCCGGACTACCGGAAGGCAACTGGAAAAATGCACCGACCGCCGGTGGGGGAGACGGGTCCTCCAGATTGTTCATCCAGAAGGGCAGTCGCATGAATGATATCGATCTGGGTGATGAGGATGCCCCTTTCTAGTCGGAACGAACGGTGACGCATAACCGGAATGGCAATCGGATAAGGAATGGACCTCCCTTTTTTTTACCATCAGCCCCTCACAGAACCTGAAGGCATTGTAGATCTTTCGGAGGAGACGGCGCGTCATGTCGTGTCCGTATTGAGGATGCGGGCAGGTGAGGTGATGATCCTCGTGGATGGTCAGGGTACAATGGCCCGGGCGGAGATCGTACAGTCGGCAAAAAAACGCTGCTCGGTGCGCATCCTTTCCATCGAACGGCAGGCGGATACCCGTCGTCCGGTGACGGTAGCCGTATCGCCTGTAAAAAATACAGCGCGCTATGAATGGATGCTGGAAAAGCTGGCGGAAATCGGTGTGACGTGCGTAGTTCCTTTACTGACAGAGCGCACCGTGCGGGAGCGCATGCGCGCAGACCGGCTGGAATCCATCGCGGTCAGCGCCATGATCCAGTCCCGGCAAGCCTGGATGACCGAAGTGGCCAGTCCCTCCAGCCTGGCAGATCTGCTGACGCAGGAAAAGTTCGTACGCAGGTATATTGCTCATTGTTTGCCGGAATCACGCATTGAATTGCGGTCTGAGCCACCATCATCCCAATCGATCCTGATGCTCATCGGGCCGGAGGGCGACTTCACCCCCGAAGAGATCGGATCTGCCGTGGCCGCCGGATGCATTCCCGTGTCACTCGGTACTCACCGCCTCAGGACGGAGACGGCCGCACTCGTTGCCTCCGTGATCCTCGC
>CANHUK010000001.1 GCA_947463755.1 Chitinophagaceae bacterium | reverse complement strand
TATATGGACAACGGGTATCTGTTCTTCCAGATCGATCCGGTGGAGACTTCGGTGTACAACGACACCATCGATCACGAGATCCGCATCATGGAAGGCCCGCAGGCCACCATCAAGAACATCAAGATCGAAGGCAACGACAAAACCCGCGAATACGTCATCCGCCGGGAGATCCGTACATTGCCCGGCGAAAAGTTCAGCCGGTCGGACATCATCAGAACCCAGCGGGAACTTTCGCAGCTTGGTTATTTCAACCAGGAGAAGATCGGCATCAATCCCGTGCCCAACCAGGAGGACGGAACGGTGGATATCAATTATTCATTGGAGGAGAAGTCTTCTGACCAGCTTGAACTGAGTGCAGGATGGGGTGGTAATATTGGTCTGACAGGAACGCTCGGTGTGACCTTCAATAATTTTTCGATCAAGAACATCTTCAGCAAGGAGTCGTGGGATCCCCTGCCCTCCGGCGGTGGCCAGAAGCTGAGTCTGAGGTTCCAGTCGAACGGACGCTTCTTCCGTTCGCTCAACTTCTCGTTCACCGAACCCTGGTTAGGTGGGAAAAAGCGGAACTCCTTCACGGTCAGTATCTTCAACACCCGATTCTCCAATGCTTACAACCCCTACACGGGGATGTTCGATCGTAATTACGCTGATTCCTCGTTCCTGAATACGACGGGTGGTTCCATTTCACTGGGTAAGCAGTTGAAGTGGCCGGATGACTTCTTCACGCTGGTGTACACGCTGAGTTATATCAATTACGAGTCGAGGAACTATGCCATCTTCCCGACCTTCTCGACGGGTAAGTCGTCCAACCTCAACCTGCGCATTGCGCTGTCGCGCGCATCTGTTGACCAGCCGATCTTCCCGAGGAGTGGTTCGAACTTTATGTTGAGTGGTGCCTTCACACCGCCATGGTCGTCGTTCCTGGGTATCGATCAGAATGATATCTATAAGCTGGTGGAGTATCATAAGTGGCGCTTCAATGCTGAGTGGTTCGTTCCGCTGGGCCGTGCCACGGGAGAAGATAAGTCGAGGCAGTTCGTACTCCGGTTTGCTGCCAAGTATGGTTTCATGGGCCGGTACAATAAAGATCTGCCGATCTCTCCTTTCGAACGTTTCCAGGTGGGGGATGCCGGTCTGACCAACAACTTTGGTGTGCTTGGATATGATATCATCGCACATCGTGGCTATCCGGTCTACCAGGTCACTGATCCTACGATCAATCCAGACATCTCCCGTGCCTCGAACTTCTTCACCATCTTCAACAAGTATACGATGGAGTTGAGGTACCCGTTCGTCACGAACCCGAGCAGTACGATCTTCGGCCTGGCCTTCTTCGAGGCGGCCAACGGCTGGTATAGTGTCAAGCAGTGGAATCCTTTTGAGCTGAGGCGTTCTGTGGGCGTAGGTGTCCGCTTCTTCCTGCCGATGTTCGGTCTGCTCGGATTTGACTATGGCATTGGACTTGACCGGGTAACTGCGACCGGCAAGCTCAGAGATGCCAGCAAATTTACCTTCATGCTTGGTTTCGAACCTGAATAAACCCATCATAACCTATACACAATAAATATCACGGCCATGAAGCATTGGATCCTTTCTGCGCTGTTCATCGGACTGACTACGTTTTCCGCATCGGCACAGCGTTATGCCGTCATAGACACCAAGTATATCCTTGACCGGATGCCGGAATACAAGGAGGCACAGCAGAAACTGGACCTGGCGAGTGAGCAGTGGCAAAAGGAGATCGAGGCGAAGCAGGCGCAACTGGATGCGATGTATCGGAGTTTCGAGGCGGAGCAAGTCATGCTCAGCGAGACGTTGCGCAAGAAGCGTGAGGATGAACTCTTCAACCGCGAAAAGGAACTGCGTGATCTGCAGAAGCGCAGGTTCGGTTTCGAGGGTGACCTTTTCAAGCGACGTCAGGAGCTGGTCAAGCCGATACAGGACAAGGTGTACAATGCCATTCAGAAGCTGGCCACTGAGCGTCAGTATGATTTTATTTTAGACAAAAGTGAAGGAATTACCGTTATATTTGCCGACCCTAAACTGGACAAAAGCGACGATATTTTGAAGGCGCTGGGTGTTAAATGACCGTGAAAACGCAAATCACCCGCAACCTTTGATCGTTGCAGAACGACTTAACAGATAACAAAACAAACCAATCAATGAAAAAAGTATTGTTCCTGGGTATGATGTTCATGGCACTGGCCTCCGCCGGCTCGCTGAGTGCCCAGACAAAATTCGCCTACGTCAGTGTAGATGAAGTCGTGCAGCTGATGCCCGAATATAAGAAGGCCATGTCTGAGATGTCTCAGTTCGACAGCGCCCTGCAGATCAACTACGCAGAGACCGTCCGCGAACTGAATCGCCAGGACAGCATCTTCAAGGCTGATTCCACCAAGTGGTCGAATGCCATTCGCACCGCCAATCGTGAGAAGATGAAGAAGTTGCTCGTTGACCTCCAGGGCTTCGAGAGCAGCTATCAGCAGCAGATGCAGCAGAAGCAGGAAGAGTTAATGACGCCCGTTGCCCAGAAGGCGAACGCACTCATTGCTGAGGTTGCCAAAGCCAGTGGTTATGCTTATGTTCTCAGAAAGGAAGCGTTACTGGTACAGCCGGATGCCGACGATCTGTTGCCCGCGATACGAAAGAAATTGAGTGCAGGTGGAGCAGCGCCACCCAAGCCGGCCGGCGGAAAGTAAGAATATTATCCCAACGTATTTGAATAAAAGGGAAAGAAGGCCGGTGTGGTCCTCTTTCCCTTTTTTTTTAAGCCTGTGTCCCGTGATATTCAGGGGACGGCGATCACCAAATCTGTCTCGCCCGTATGCAGATACCGAGCCTTGCCTCATCCGAAAAGGGTCCGATCGGTGTATTTGATTCAGGATATGGAGGGCTGACGATCTTGTCTTCCCTGGTCAGGCATCTACCAGGCCATGATTTCATCTATCTTGGAGATAATGCCCGGGCGCCATATGGCCCGCGTTCTTTTGAGACGGTGTATGCATATACCCGTGAGGCGGTGCGGTGGTTTTTTGCTCAGGGGTGTCATCTGGTGATCCTGGCCTGTAATACGGCATCGGCCAAAGCGTTGCGCAATATCCAGCAACATGATCTGCCGTTGTGGGCACCAGACCGTCGGGTCCTGGGTGTGATCCGGCCTACGGCGGAAGTGATCGGCGCTTATACGAAGTCAGGGGATGTCGGCATACTGGCGACCGATGGTACGGTGCGTTCGGAATCCTATCCGCTGGAGATCCGCAAATTCTTTCCCAAGGTTCGGGTGTGGCAGCAGGCCTGTCCGATCTGGGTGCCATTGATCGAGACCGGCGAGTACCTGGATCCATCTGCTGATCCTTTCATCCGAAAGTATCCGGATGCCTTGCTGAGTCGGTGTCCTGATATTGATACGATCCTGCTGGCTTGTACGCATTTTCCGCTCCTGGCCGATCGGATCCGCCGGTTCCTGCCTGCAGGTGTCAGGGTGATCGAGCAGGGAGCCATCGTTGCGGAGAGTTTAAGGGATTATCTTGACAGGCATCCGGAGATGAGGCAGCGCATTTCAGGTGCTGACTCGGGAGTAGGTTCCCGAACATTCTACACGACGGACAGGGCTGATATCTTCGATCGGGAGGCCGCCCATTTCTACCCCGGGCTCATTTCTTCTGCCCATATCAGGTTATCGTCGGAAACCGGTTGGTGATTCTCTAAAAAATTCATACCTTCGCCATCCTTTCACAAATCTACGGGTGTGGTGACCTGTGGATGGAATGAGTAACAGGGTCGTTCTCCCGTCCCATTTTACAGCAACGCGTTAATGCACTAACACAATGAAACGTACATTTCAACCCCATCGCCGCCGCCGGAAGTCTGTTCATGGTTTCCGCAAGCGCATGCAAACGGCCAATGGTCGTAAGGTTCTGGCCAGCCGTCGCCGCAAGGGACGTCACAAGCTTACGGTCTCCGACGAATTCAAACAGAAGTAATTCGGGGGGTATCCGATATTTTTCATAGCTCCGGTATTCATACCGGGGCTATTTTTGTTTTACCTGTTTCAAGCCTGCGCCATTGAACGCGAGATATACGCTTCCACGCACTGAGCGGCTGAAGAGCCGGAAGACCATTGCAGCGCTGTTCGCTTCTGCGCAGGGCATATCGGTGGATCAGGTCCGCGCCCTTCACTTGATCGAACCGCATGCGGAGGGCGGCGTTCAGGTGGGTTTCAGTGCCCCCGCCAGGCAGTTCAGGCACGCGGTGGACCGTAATCGTGTCAAGCGGCTGATGCGGGAGGCCTGGCGATTACAGCAGCTTCCACTGAGAGCATATTTTATGGGACGGACGGAGCGGCTGGTCGTATTCCTGATCTATCGGGGCCGGACCCTGCCTGACCAGGAGGTTGTCATGAAGCAGGTGGCCGGGATCATTCAAAAACTTCAACAGCGATATGTGCGATCATCGGTCTGAGGGTGAACCCGGACCTCCGCTGTGGCGGTGGTTGCTGATCTTTCCGTTGGTGGCGCCCATTCGCGTGTATCAATGGGTGATCTCTCCCATGCTGCCGCCGAAGTGCCGGTACACGCCAAGCTGTTCTGCCTATGCGATCACGGCGTTGCGTCGTCATGGACCGATCCGGGGAACCTGGCTGGCTGTCAGAAGGATTTCAAGATGTCATCCCTGGGGCGGATCGGGATATGATCCGGTACCATGAATGAAAGAGGGCACGGATCATAACCCGTGCCCTCTTTGTATGGATCATTGATGGACCGATCTTACTTTCCGAATCTTTCCGCCACCTTGTTCCAGTTGACGACATTCCAGAAGGCAGACAGGTAATCTGCCCGGCGGTTCTGGTATTTCAGGTAGTAGGCGTGTTCCCATACATCGACGCCGAGGATCGGGGTTCCCTTCACTTCTGCGACGTCCATCAGCGGGTTATCCTGGTTAGGGGTGCTGCTAATGTGGAGTGCACCGTCCTTAACGATCAGCCAGGCCCAGCCACTTCCGAATCGGGTCATGCCGGCGGTGCTGAATTTCTCTTTGAAGGCATCGAAGGATCCAAAGGCAGCATCGATGGCAGCGGCCAGCGCACCGGTGGGGGGCCCGCCAGCGTTGGGTGCGAGGGATTCCCAGAAGAAGGTATGATTCCAGTGTCCTCCGCCGTTGTTGCGGACAGCCGGGGAGATGGTGCCTGCGACAGCCACGAGTTCCCCGAGGCTCTTTCCCTCATGCTCCGTTCCTGCGATGGCCTTGTTCAGATTGTCAACATACGCCTGGTGATGCTTACCATGATGTATCTGCATCGTCGTGGTGTCGATATGGGGTTCGAGTGCATCATGGCCGTAAGGCAGGGGTGCTAATGTGAATGGCATATTCTTGGTTTTTTTTTGAAAAAACAAAGGTAAGCCCATTCAGTTCAGCCTGTTCAGCGAACTTGAATGATGCAGGAAAAACGACAAATTTTATGTCACGGATGAAGCCTGTCGGGCATCAGCGTCTGGCGCGGAAGAACGCTTTCATCAGTTCGGCCGCCTCCTGCGCAAGTACGCCCCGGGTGATGGTAGCCTTAGGGTGAAACGCCCAGTTATCGCCCGTGAAATGCCGATGTCCGTTCTTCTCATCATCTGCACCCCAAACGATGCGGTCGATCTTGCTCCAGTAGATGGCTCCTGTGCACATCAGACAGGGTTCGAGGGTGACGTACAGCGTTGCTTCCGTCAGGTATTTGGCACCGATCTGGTTGAAAGCGGAGGTCAGGGCGATCATTTCGGCGTGTGCGGTGGCGTCATTCAGGCGTTCCACCATGTTATGTCCTCGTGAAAGGATGCGGCCACCGGCCACGACGATGGCTCCAACAGGTACTTCCCCGGCATCAAACGCCTTTTGCGCCTCGGTCAGGGCCATCTTCATGAAATGTTCGTCGTCCATGATCATCCCGCGAAATAACTCAATTCATGCGACTTTTATCGCAACACCGGGGCATCACTGCATCATAACATGCTGAATTCGTACATTAGGATATGTGTTTTTACAACGGGATCAATGTAAATCGCGCCGAGCACATTCGATTGAAGAAGATCGAGCAGGAGATCGGGTCTTTCAGGCCGGAGTTGCAGCGCCCGATGCAGAGTGGGTTTGCCTATGGCCAGTGGCCTGTATTACGGCCGAAAGATGGCGGCAAGGATGCAGACCTGGTGCTGATGCACTGGGAGTTGGTTCCCTTTTATGTCCGAACAGCTGCAGACTGGATGCATTTCAGGCATGGCGGTCTGAATCCAAAGACGGGCAGGCGCGATCCGCCCAGAAATACGTTGAACGCGATTGGCGAAGAGATGCTGGAAAAGGTATCCTACAAACAGGCGGCTCAGCAGCGGAGATGCCTGGTATTGTCATCCGGCTTCTACGAATGGAGGCATTTCACACCCCCTGGCTCGAAAAAGGATCAGGCATATCCGTATCACATTACGCTGCCCGGTCATGAATATTTCTTCATGGGTGGCATCTGGCAGCCGTGGACGGATCAGGAGACGGGTGAGACGATGGAGACCTTTGCGATCGTAACCACCGCAGCGAATGCGCTGATGTCGGAGGTGCACAATCGCAAACAACGCATGCCACTGATCCTGGACGAGGATCATGCCGAGGCGTGGATCCGGGCGGACCTGCCGGAAACAGAACTCCGTGCGCTGGCTACGTGGCAGTATCCGTCGGCACAGATGCATGCGCAGACGATCCGTAAGGATTTCAGGGAGGCGGCCGATCCGACGCAGCCATTCACATATCCGGAATTGCCTTTACTGACGGCATGATCGTCATACGCGGATGTAGATCCGCTTTCTGTCGAGGATGCGTCCGGCGATCCAGCAGATGAACATGAAAGTAACAGCGAAAAGCAGGGACCCATTCGCGCCCGGCAGGATGGACTGGAAGAGCATGTCGTTCACATATTCGTACACGGACCGATTTCCGGCAGGTATGGCCCACATCAGGATGGCCAGGAGTTCAGACAGCAGGTATATGAACAGCGGGTTTCTGCCGAATGCCCCGAAGAATCCCGCACCCACCTTATATCTGTGTATTTCCGTCAGAAAGATGAGCAGTGCAAGGAGGGCCATCGAGAGGCCGCCGGTGAGCAGGCTGAAGGAGCTTGTCCACAGTTTCTTGTTGACCGGGAACAGCCGGTCCCACAGATAGGCGACGAACAGCATCACCATGGCAGCGATCATCAGATCGGCAACGACTTTGTAACGATCACCGTTCCTGCGGATGTGTTCGGCTGCGAGGTAGCCTGCCCATACATTGATCAGGGACGGCAGGGTGCTCAGGAGTCCCTCAGGATCGAACGCGATGTCATCTCCGTGGTACAGGTGTGCATCTCCGAGCAGCAGTCTGTCGATCTGCCTGGCCAGGTTGTTTTCGATGGTGTACTCACCACCCCAGGCCATGAGTGCCCAGTATCCGAGCAATATCAGCAGGCCGGTGATCCAAATGCCTCTGACATTCAGCGAGCGGAGCAAGAGCGCGCTGATACCATAGCAGAGGGCGATGCGCTGCAGCACGCCGAGGATGCGGGTTTCCGAGATGTGTTTCCATGTCCAACCGCCGCTTTCATCGAAGCGCACGAATGGGAACCAGTACATCAGATAGCCAAGTCCGAAGATCAGGGCAGTGCGTTTCAGGATCTTCCATACCGCCTGTTTATCTTCCATGGCCTGCAGTTTCGGCATGGTGAAGGCCAGTGCATTTCCCACGACAAACAGGAAGGTCGGAAATACCAGGTCTGTCGGTGTGAATCCGTGCCATTCCGCATGTTGCAGCAGCGCGTAAGGCTCGGCTCCCGATCCGCCGGTATTTACGATGATCATGAAGCAAACAGTGATCCCCCGCAGCAGGTCGATGGCCGGGTATCTGGTGATGGCGGTCTGGGTCATGGCATTGGGCGTCTGAGTTCAAGTTATTGAAAGCCGCTCAGAATCCGGCCATGCCGACAGTGAAAATTCTTATCGGACATGCCGTCCGCAGTTTCAAATCCTCAGTCCATCGATGTCGATCTCGGCAATGCCCCATTCATCTGATCTGCTCCGCTGGAAGGTCACGAACCAGTCACCGCGGATGATCTCGCAGCGGTCTTTCATGCATAGTGCGGTTTCATGCGAGCCGTGGACGGTGCAGGTATCTTGTTCCATGATGGTGCGGTAGATCCGTTTGTCGAGTCCGAGCACATCCTCATACGGAGCCCTGAATCTCATCAGTCTTTGCTGGATGGAGGTGCGGTCGTGATGGTCGAATCCGTTCAGCCGCAGGGGCCTTTCTTTGGTAATTTCTCCGAGCGGTGCCTTTCCGGAGATGATGGATTGGAGGCATGCTTCCTGAGCAATGCGTTCGAGGCGGGATCCTTCCGGTGCAGGGTGCGCTTCAAACAGGAAGCAATGGATACCGGGGCTGTCGAGCACGCAGATCTCCATCAGGTCTTTGGTCAGGAAGCGGTAGAATGCTTCCGGATCGATGTTCTTTTCCACCGGCCGTACCTCTATCCCATGTCCGGCCAGTCGTTCTTGCAGTTCCCGCAGTGCTTCCGGCAGTTCGTCTTCCGAAAGTTCCTCCGCCGGGCGGATATCGGCCGGGCTGCCGATCTTTTCGAACACCGTCAGGTTTTTTCCGTTCCGGTGTGCCTCTTCCATGGCGAGCACGTGTTTGAGGAAGGCGTGTTCGAGGGCGGGCTCCATTTTTTCCGAATCCTGTCCGCTACCGAACCGGGCACCATATTCGAGCATAAGTTTCATCTTGATGATCTCGTTTTCGATCCTGAGTTGATCGTCGAGACTGATCCTGTTCCGTTGTTCTTTTCCGGCCATGTGACTTGTTTTGGTAAAAGTCACACGCAAGGCCTTCTCCACCTCGTCGTGATCAACGGATTCCGGGGTGATTTTTCTGTGTCGATGTTCGTTTTTCCGGCCTTTCTGCACTGTGTAAACACGTGCTGATCAGGGTAGGAAGGCGAACAGGTTGACGACCTCCGTTGTACTGCCGGCGTATGCCTGTCGCGTCAGTACGAGGCTATGGGCCATGAAGCTGGTGAACGGCCTTTCCTGGTCTGTCGCCGGTATGTCCGGCATCGCGCTCATGCCGGATGTCCCCTCCTGACGACAGGCGTGGTTTGTTTCGCGGTGGACGGGCCCCATGCGGCAAGCGCGGATGTAGTCGTCGATCACGGACAGTTTTTCCGATAGTCCGCACAGGGTGTCGGTATCCGTCACGGCCATTCTCCAGCCGCCGGCCGGATGGCGTTCGGGCTTTTCCAGGCTGATCGGGAAACGCCGTTGCATCCGGCACACGCGCTGCACCCAGCGGATGATGGTGTCTTCCATGGCCTCGCGTCCGCGGAAGGCGATCAGAGTGATGGATGGCAGTTGTGCACGCAGTGGTTCTGTCGCCCGTCCTCCGTTGAGTTGTCTGATCCGTTCTGCGGCCTCGCCTTCGGGGCAGATCACGAGCCGGTACATCCATTCCTGCCAGGCGGTTTCTCCGCCCTGCGGTTTCCAAGGTGCAGCTTCGTTCGTCCGTGTGGTCATTCCAACCATGGGGAAATAAATTTCTGTGATAAATTGTTTAGCATGAAATTACTAAATAATTTAGTATTTCAAAAAATATACTCATGGATGGAGAAGTGATATCAGGGGCGGCGTACCAGGGTACGCGGCAATACACGCAGCAGCAGGTCCGCACGGCAGCGGCCACCGGCTTCGGAGCGGCGACGGACGACTATGCTGAGCGCGGGATCGATCTGAACGAGCAGCTCGTGCGCAACAAGCCGGCTACTTTTTTCATGCGGGTGCGGGGCGATGCGATGACGGGGGCCGGCATTTTTGACGGAGATGTGGTGATCGTGGACCGGAGCCTGAAGCCTGTGAGTGGTCGGGTGGTGATTGCGACCCTGAACGGAGATATGCTGATCCGTCGGCTGGAGCGGACCTTGAACCGTGTCCGGCTGATCCCGGAGACGCCCCGGCTGGCGACGATCGACGTGGATCCCTACGCGGAGTTTTCGGTCTGGGGTGTGGTGACCTATGTGATCCATGCGTTGTGACCTGTTCGACAAATCATTTAAGGAGGCGGTATGATGGGCATTGTGGACTGCAACAGTTTTTATTGTTCCTGTGAGCGATTGTTCAGGCCGGACCTGCAGGCGCAGCCGGTAGTGGTCTTGAGTAATAATGATGGTTGCATCATTGCGCGGACGGACGAGGCGAAGTCGTTGGGCATAGACATGGGCGTACCATTCTATCAGTGCAGGGATCTGCTCCGGACGCATGGAGTTTCGGCTTTTTCATCGAACTATCATTTGTATGGCGACATGAGCATGCGGGTGATGGACACATTGCGCCATCTGATGGATGACACGGAGGGGCTTCATGAGCGGGTGGAGGTCTATTCGGTGGACGAGGCTTTTCTGGATCTGCGGCATATTCCGGCTGACCGCTTGGTATCCTTTGCGATGCATCTGAGGATGGTGGTCGAGGAGTGGACGGGGATCCGGGTGTCGGTGGGTCTGGCGCCGACGAAGCTCTTGAGCAAGGTGGCGAATAAACTGGCGAAGAAGGACAAGCAGGCGACGAACTGTGTGATGGTGCTCGATTCGGAGGACGCGATCCGTGAGGCATTGGAGCGAACGGAGGTGGGGGATCTCTGGGGGATCGGTCGCCGGTACGCGGTGCGGCTGCGCGATCATTATGGTATTCGGACGGCCTGGCAGCTGCGTCAGATGCCGGAGGAGTGGGCGCGCCGACAGCTGGGTGGTGTGGTCGGGGTGCGCCTGATCCGGGAATTACAGGGGCATTCCTGCATCGCGTTAAAGGATCCGCTGGAGAAGAAGCAGATGATCGCCACGACGCGGATGTTCGGTGCTCCGGTCTTTGATGCGGGGGCATTACGCGAGGCGGTGGCCACGTATACGGCCCGGGCGGCGGAGAAGCTGCGGCGGCAGCATTCGGCGGCGACGACCGTGGATGTTTTTGTGGTGACGAGTGGCGGCAGTTCGGGCAGTTATGTCTATGAGCCCCGGAGCGATCACCGGTATGCCGTACTGCCGCGGCCGACCTCGGTGACGCATGAGCTGACGGCATTCACCCTGCCGCTGGTCGAGCAATTGTACCGACCCGGCATGAAGTATCTGAAGGCCGGAGTGATACTTGGGGGACTGGTCCCGGACGTCGCCATCCAGGGCAACCTCTTCATGCCTTCGGAGCCGGGCCGGGCGAAGGGACTGATGGATGCGATCGACAATCTAAATGTCAGTATGCGCGACGATATCGTCAAGTATGCCGCCTCGGGCATGACGCGCAACTGGAAGATGCGTCAGGAGCTCCGCAGCCGGCGCTTCACCACGCGCTGGGCGGAGATCTATGAAGTGCACTGATCGTGTACGACAGGGTTCAGGGGTACGCGTGAGTCGGTCGTTAGCGGATGCCGATGGCGAAGCGGACGGAGAACGTGCGGGTATGGTCAGGTTCCAGCGTGATGAGTCCCATCCCATTGTTGAATGCGTCGGGTGCAGCACTGAGGTTCTCAATGGCGATGCTGTTCCGGTGCGGCGGGATGTAGATTTGCAGGTACGGATAGGAGGGCTCCGGGTGAAAGGCCACATACATGCCGGTCGCGGGGTTCGACAGGGTGCATAACGGTTGCGCATAACCGAAATCCAGCAAGAAACCATCATCCAGTTGTGTGTCTCCGATCTGGCGTGGGTTTGCCCATTCGTTCATGTCCAGGATACGTCCTGTCGGCAGGAGTGCCGTGTCGTATTCCATCTGCCCCTTCGCGTGGAATTGCAGGGTCAGGTCGTCGACCTTTGCGCCCAGGGTGAAGTATGGATGCCATCCGTCTGCGACGGGTATGGAAGTCGTGTTTCGGTTATGGATGGCCGTAGTGACGATGAGGCTGTCGTCTGCCAGCAGGCGGTAACGGATGTAGCAGTCGTATGCGAAGGGATAGCCGGGGATATCGCCCTTGTAGCTGTGGAGTAGTTCGATCTCGGTAAAATCGGGGTGGATCTTCTCGTCAACGGTCACGAAGGGAGCGTCGTATAGGATGCCGTGGATCGCCGATCCGTTGAGGCTGAATTTTTCGACACATAATTCGGCTCCCATCCACCGGTAGGTGCTGTCGCGCAGGCGGCAGACGAAGGGCGACAATTTTGCGCTCTGGAAGCCCTGTTCGATGCGGGCCCGCCAGTCTTCCGCATTCCGGAAACCGTCGATGATGTTCGTGCGGACACGTGATCGCTCCACACTGAAGCCGTTGAGCAGGGCGCCGGCAGAAGGAATGACGGAAGCGATGGTTCCACGCAGGGTGTCGGTCAGTCTCACTTCGTTCCAGCCTTGTTCGGCATGGTGGGTGATGGTGAATCGCATGATGGGTGTTTGAAAGGTGAAAATACGGAAGAAGCAGAAGTGTATGGAGGGGTCAGACCCTGATGTAGATCTTTTTGCGATCCAGCCAGCGGCAGATCAGCCAGAATACGAAGATGTGTGCCAGGGCATACATCAGTGATCCGTTCAGTTGACCGAACAGCGGTGAGAAGAGATGTTCGTACATCCAGCTTCCGAGTCCGCGAAAGACGGGCCGGCCATCTTTCATGCCGTCTTCGATGCGGAAAAGTCCGTAGGTCTTGGCCACCACGCCGCTGAGCACAAAGATGAAGAGCGGATTGCGTCCGAATACCAGGAAGAAGCGGCTCCAGCCGCCTTCGGATCTTCTGAATTCGAGCAGGTGGATGAAGATCCCCAGCACACACATCGCAAGCCCGACCGTGTACAATACGTATGAGCTGGTCCATATCTTCTTGTTTACGGGGAAGAGCAGTCCCCATGACAGACCGGTGAAGACCAGCACGAGGCCGGCTGCATAAAGGTTGGAGAGCATTTCCCAGTTGCGTCCCTTGCGTATGATGTATGCACCGGTGAGATAGCCGAACATGGTGTTCACGGCGGCGGGCAGGGTGCTCATGAGGCCTTCTGGATCGAAGGGTACACCTTCGCCGCGATAGAGGTGTGATTCGCCCAGGATAGCGCGATCTACTGTATTTCCGAAGTATCCTTCGAGGCTGAAGGGATCGCCCGGTGTACCCAGTCCCAGGCAGAGCAGCCAGTAGCCCATCAGCAGGATGCCGCCCGTGACCAGGGTTCCGCGTTCTTTCCACCGGAAGGCGAAGGTCGCCGCCAGGAGATAGCAGAGGGCGATGCGTTGCAGTACGCCCATGATCCGGAGATTTTCCCATTGTTTCATCACGAGTTGTCCTTCTGCATCATAGCGCACGAAGGGGAAGGCGTTGAGCAGCAGGCCGATCCCGAAGATCAGGAGGGTACGTCGTAACACTTTGTTTCGGAAGACAAGGGGCCCGGACTGTTCGAACCGGGGCATGACAAAGGCCAGGGCGTTGCCGACGGCGAAGAGGAAGAAGGGAAACACAAGATCGGTGGGCGTAGCACCATGCCAGGAGGCATGAGCCAGTGGCGAGTAGATGTGCGACCAGCTACCCGGGTTGTTCACCAGGATCATCAGAGCCACGGTGGCGCCACGGAAGACATCGAGCGAGGGATAGCGTTCCTGCATGCTGCGGAGTTATGTATTATGCGATCGGTTAACGTAATCCAATGATAGTATTTATCTCTTTTACAGAAAAATGCGTAAAGCACAGAGGGTCCGGCGGCGGTTCGTCCGGCGGCGGTTACATTTGTGTCCCGGCGGGGTCTTTTTTCCTGGGCATGTCTGTTACCGGGCAATAGAATCGCGGGTCCGCCGTTTTGAGAGGGTGTTCATCCGTGCGTCCGTGGCCTGCTCAGGTGTTACGTATTCACGGCTCGAACGGACACTTCGTTACAAAGTCGCATTGTGCGACAGAATGGAAAAAGCATGAATTCGGAAAAAAATCAGTTTGCGGAGGATTGGGACATGGTGATCGAACCCCGGTCAAGTCTCTTCTCCCTGAATCTTCGAGAGGTATGGGGATATGGATACCTGCTCATGATGTTTGTGCGCCGCGACCTGGTATCGGTGTACAAGCAGACCATCCTTGGTCCTTTGTGGTTCTTCATCCAGCCGCTGTTGACGACCATCACTTTCACGATCATCTTCGGCAATATTGCCAAGATATCGACCGACGGGTTGCCGCAGGTGTTGTTCTACATGTCGGGCATTACCCTGTGGAATTACTTTTCTGACTGCCTGACGAATACCAGCAACACCTTCACGGTCAATGCGAGCATTTTTGGTAAGGTGTATTTCCCCCGGCTGGTGATGCCGCTGTCCCGCGCCATTTCCGGTCTCGCGAAGTTCGGTGTGCAGTTCCTGCTTTTCGTGGGATTTCTGGTGTATTACACCCTCAATGGTTCGAACGTGCATCCTGACCTCCCTGGCATTCTATGGGTCACACCGGTGGTGGTGCTGATCCTGGCGGGACTGGCACTGGGTCTGGGACTCATCTTGTCGGCGATGACCACGAAATATCGGGATCTCTTCTTTCTGATCACCTTCGGGATCCAGTTGCTGATGTATGCCACGCCGGTCATTTACCCTATTTCATCGATGGATGAAAAGTATCGCTGGCTGATCCAGGCGAATCCGATCTCATGGCTGGTGGAGGCCTTCCGTCATGTGTATCTCGGAGCGGGCGAACTGAGTCTGCCCGGGCTGGCCTATAGTTTCGGTGTCATGGCATTGATCCTCGTATTTGGGATCGTCGTGTTCAACCGGGTGGAGAAAACTTTCATGGATACCGTATAATGATTATGAGACCCGTCATCAACGTCGAAAATATCAGCAAGCAATATCGCCTTGGCCTTGTTGGCACAGGCACCCTGAAAGATGACCTGTATCGATGGTGGTACCGTGTCCAGGGCAAGGAGGATCCATTGCTCAAGGTGGGAGAGGTGAACGACCGATCCAAAAAAGGTACGAGTGACTATGTCTTCGCACTGAAGGATGTCGGCTTCGATGTGGCCCAGGGCGAAGTCCTCGGTATCATCGGCAAGAATGGTGCGGGCAAGAGCACGCTGCTGAAGGTGCTCAGCCGAACCACTTCTCCGAGCACGGGCCGCATCCGGATCAAGGGCCGTGTCGCCAGTCTGCTCGAAGTTGGAACAGGCTTCCATCCCGAACTGACGGGGCGGGAGAATATCTTCCTCAACGGGGCCATCCTGGGTATGACCAAGCATGAGATCACCCGCAAGTTCGATGAGATCGTGGATTTCTCAGGTGTAGAACGATATATTGACACACCGGTGAAACGCTACAGCAGCGGGATGTATGTGCGACTGGCCTTTGGTGTGGCGGCGCATCTGGAGAGTGAAATACTGATCGTGGATGAAGTGCTGGCCGTGGGTGACATCGAGTTCCAGAAGAAATCTTTGGGCAAGATGGGTGAGGTGAGCCGCCAGGGTGGCAAGACCGTGCTGTTCGTGAGTCATAACATGATCTCCATCGGTTCGCTGTGCAACAAGCTGCTCGTCATGAAGCATGGGCAGGTCGACTTCCATGGAGATGTGAAGGAGGGACTGAACTACTACATCAACCACATGCAGCATGTGATCGAATCGTCTGACCTGAGTGAATCCCTGAAGTCGCTGCCGGAGGATGAATACTTTGAGCTGCTTGATTTCGACCTGCAGCAGGAGCAATCCGACGGGGTGGTATTCCTGAGCAGCCGTCCGATCAAGGTCTGCTATCGTTATCGTATCAAGAAGCGGATCACAGGGCTGCGGGTGGGTTTCGACTTCATCGAGCAGAAGAGCGAAATGACGCTGTTCACGGTCTTTCATGATGATTCCTATAAGACGATCGAGCCCTGGCAAGAAGGCGTGTACACTTCGGAGGCCATCATCGATGCGAACCTGTTGCGGGAGGGGTCCTTCATCATCAACATCGCCGTCTGCATCCACAATGTGCGATGGATCATCAACGGGCAGTTGAAAGTACCCCTGGAGGTACGGAACATCGAGGGCATCACACCGATCTATGGTTTCGAGAAGCGTCCGGGATTCCTGTTGCCTCCGATCGCCTGGCGCAACGAGCCTGCAGGTGATTAGGCAGACATTCCTTTCGTACCGCTCGATGCTTTCCCGTAAAATGTCATAATTTGGCCGACCTCTGCGCATGTCCGGAGGATAAAAGGCCAACCCATGCAAGATTCTTTTTATGTCCATCCGAGTTCATGGGTGGATGAAGGCGCCCGCATCGGCGCAGGGACGAGTATATGGCATTTCTGTCATATCATGCCCACAGCCCTGATCGGTGAACGCTGCAACATTGGTCAGAACGTGTTCATCGACAACCGGGTCACCATTGGCAACGGGGTGAAGATCCAGAACAATGTGTCTGTCTACAACGGTGTGGAGGTGGAGGATGATGTATTCCTCGGTCCGTCCATGGTGTTTACGAATGTTATCAATCCCAGAAGTTTTGTGGAGCGGAAGTCGGAATTCCGCCGAACCCTGTTGCGCAGGGGTTGCACGGTCGGCGCGAACGCGACCATCGTCTGTGGCGTGCAGATCGGGACTTATGCCCTGATCGGAGCCGGGGCGGTGATCATTCGGGATGTTCCGGACTACGCCATGATGGTGGGGAATCCGGCGCGTCAGATCGGATGGATCAGTCGCACGGGAGAGAAGCTCTCTTTTGACGCTGCTGGCAGCGCCTGGTGTGCGGCCGAGGGGCAGTCCTATCTTCTTTCTGACGGCAGGGTTGCTCCGGCTGAGTGACCCGGCGCGTCCGGTTCAATTTTGGCCGGGATCGTCAGGCAGGCACGGCAGGCCGGTCGGATCCTGTGCATACGTCGATCATTATTTCTTAAAAAAGACTGATTATCAATGAGAAAATTGAGTCCTTCTCCCGCCATTCGGGATGTCAACGGAGGGCTCTTTATGTGAAAAATGGCTATATTTGTGACAGAA
The DNA here is from genome assembly GCA_947463755.1 of Chitinophagaceae bacterium. GTDB lineage: Bacteria > Bacteroidota > Bacteroidia > Chitinophagales > Chitinophagaceae > Pollutibacter. The sequence continues at coordinate 52 of CANHUK010000001.1, read as the reverse complement.
AAAATACGATATACCCATCGGTCGACATACACGCCTTTCCGTTCTGCAAAAT